>NZ_JOGV01000034.1:0-79419 GCF_000721365.1 Streptomyces sp. NRRL F-5650
GGGGCGGGGTGGGGTCGCGAGCCCGGCGCTGGCGGGTGCCGCTGCGCCCACCCGTGCCGCCCCAGCGGCACGACTGCCCGCAGCTACGCTGCCCGCAGGCGCGGCCCCGACCCACAACGCACCCCCACCCACCACGCACAGGCGCCGCAGGCGCCGCAGGCACCCGCATCCTCCGCGTGCGCCCTCCGTGTGCAAGGACGATGCTGGAGCCGTGATGGACGAGACGGAGTTCTGGGAGCTGATCGACGCCACCCGGGAGGGTGCGGACGGGGACGTCGAGGAGCAGGCCGATCTGCTCGTGGAGCGGCTGCTCGGCATGGACCCGGACCTGGTGCTCGACTTCGCCCGTCACTTCGAGGCCCGCTACAACCGCGCCTGCGCCTGGGACCTGTGGGCCGCCGCGTGGGTGCTGCTCGGCGGGGCCAGTGACGACGCCTTCGACTTCTTCCGCTGCTGGCTGATCGGCCAGGGCCGCGAGGTGTACGAGGGCGCGGTGCACGACCCCGACTCGCTCGCCGAACTGCTGGACGACTTCGACGAGGAGCTGGACGGCGACGGCGAGGACCTGGGCTACGCGGCCGACGAGGCGTACGAGCAGCTCACCGGCACGGTCGCCCCGGACCTGGGCATCGCACCCGCCCCCGCGGAGCCGCTCGGCACCCCGGTCGACCTGGAGGACGACCGCGCCCTGGCCGAGCGCCTGCCCCGCCTGTGGGCCAGGTTCGGACCGGAGTGACGCGCACCGCCGGCCCGCGGCGGTCAGGCGCGCCCACGGCGGTCAGACGCGCCCCTGCAGGCGGGCCGCCGTCTCCCTGATGTCCCCGAGGCGGGCGGTGAGGGCCGCGCCCGGGCAGCTCGTCGCGTATCCGTCGTCGTGCCCCGCGACGGCGGGCAGCGTGGCGGTGGCGCCCGCGGCGAACCGGCTGAGCCCGTTGCTGGAGACCAGCGCGACCTTCGCGCGCGGGTCGGTCCCGCTCTCGCCGAGTTTCCAGGCGGCCACGGCGGCGATCGCGTCGGTCAGCTCGTGGGGCACGGGCACGCCCGCGGTGTAGGTGCCGAGGGCGGCGATCCCGGTGGTGCGGTGGTTGAAGCCCTGGGTGTGGGCGCCGGTCACCGCACGGTCGATGCCGCCGGCACGGCCCTCGTAGACGGTGCCGCAGCGGTCGACGACGAAGTTGTAGCCGATGTCGTCCCAGTCCCGGGCGCCGGTCTGCCCCTGGTACACCCCGCGCAGGATCGCGGGCACGTCGGCGCAGTCGTAGCCGTTCGGCGTGTCCGTGTGATGGACGAAGACGGCGACGATCTCGTCGTCGTAGCGGGGCGCGGGCTGGGCCCGGGCGGCGTCGCCCAGCCAGACCGACCGGGGCACGATGTCGGGCCGGGGCGCGGTGTGCCGGTCGCCGGCGGCGGCCGGCGCGGCGGACTGCGCGTCGGCCGCCCGTTCCACGCCGCCCGCGCACAGGAAGAGCGCGGCGACGGCGGCCAGCCCGGGCAGGGCGCCGAGCACCGCCCGGGCCGCGGCCAGCATGTGCGCGGCGCCGGGTATGCGGGAGGTACGGCGCTCCCGGGCCCGGCGCGGTCCTCGGAAGACGGGCATGCTCTTACTGTCCGGCGGATCCGCTCTGTCCGCGATGTGTGGTGTGCCACCCGGTGGAACCATCGTCCCGGTGCACGGCGTTTCACCGTTGACCGCACACGTGCGCTCCGGCAGAAAGGCGGTTCGCGTGGACCTGCTCGACCTCGTGCTGGCCCTGGTGGTGCTGGCCTACGCGGCGTCCGGATACCGGCGCGGTCTGGTGGCCGGCTGCGTGTCGCTGGCCGGCTTCGTCGGCGGCGCGGTGCTCGGCGTGTGGCTGCTGCCGTGGGTGACGGACCAGGTGGAGCGCGGCTCGACCGGGGCGACGGTGGCCGCGGTGATCACGGTGCTGCTGCCGGCGATGGTGGGCCACGAACTGGCGGGACGCCTCGCGCTGCGGCTGCGCGGGGAGCTGGACGCCGGCCCGCTCCGGGTGGCCGACGGCGTCGGCGGGGCGGTGGCGAACGCGGCGGCGGCGCTGATCGTGGCGTGGGTGGCGGCGAGCGTGCTGGCGGCCTCCTCGTCCACGCTGCTCACCTCGGCGATCCGGGACTCAAGCGTGCTGGGCGCGGTGCACCGGGTCATGCCGGACACCACCCCGGCGTGGTTCTCCCGGGCGACGTCCGCGCTGGCCGACGCCGGGTTCCCGCAGGTCTTCAACCCGTTCGAGCAGGAATCGGCCGCCGAGGTCGCCGAGCCCTCCGGCGACAGCGTCACGCCCGCGGCCACCCGGGCGGCCAAGCTCAGCACGGTGAAGGTGGAGGGCGTGACCGGCACCCAGGGCCGTGAGGGCAGCGGCTTCGTGTACGCCCCGGAGCACGTGATGACCAACGCCCACGTGGTGGCCGGCATCGACGACCCGACCGTCCGGGTCGGCGGGGTGGGCCCGGCGTACGAGACGCGGGTGGTGCTGTTCGACCCGGACGAGGACGTGGCCGTGCTGTACGTCCCCGGTCTGAGGGCGCCGGTGCTGCGGTTCGACGAGGACGCCTCGCGCGGCGACGCGGCGGTGGTCGCGGGCTACCCGCAGGACGGCGCCCTGGACCTGCGGGCGGCGACGGTGGCGAACCGGGTCCGCGCCACCGGTCAGAACATCTACAACGACGCGAGCGTGACCCGGGAGATCTACGCGGTCCGTTCCACGGTCCGCCCCGGCAACTCGGGCGGACCGCTGCTGACCACGGACGGCCGGGTGTACGGCGTGGTGTTCGCCCGTTCCACCTCCGACGCGGAGACCGGCTACGTGCTGACGGCCGCCGAGGTGGCCCCGCAGGCGCGGGAGGCGGCGGACGCCACACGGGCGGTGGACACGGGCCCGCCGGTCACGTCGTGACCGCGACCCCGCCCGTTCCTTCCGTTTCACCCGGTCCATCCGGACCGTTCGGACCGTCCGGACCGTTCGGCCCCGTCAGCACCTGCCCCATCAGCACGTCGTCGACGTACCGCCCGTCGAGGTGGAACTCCTCGGGCTGCACGCCCTCGACGACGAAGCCCTCCGACTCGTAGAGCTTCCGGGCGGCCGTGTTGTGGCCGAGGACCCGCAGCGTGATGCGGCGGAAGCCCCTCTGCCGGGCGTCTTCGACGGCGGCCCGGACCAGGGCCCGCCCCACGCCGTGGCCGCGGGCGGCGCCGGAGACGGCGAGGCCGCGGATCTGGCGGACGTGGGTGTTGGAGGCCAACGGGGTGGGGAAGCCCAGGCGGACGTAGCCGACGACCGCGCCGTCGACTTCGGCGACGAGGTGGGCGTCGGGTCCGCAGGTGTCGCGGAAGAAGGGGTCGTCCGGCGCCGGCGGGGGCGAGACGGCGTGCAGGTAGGACCAGGTCTCGAGGTCGATCGCGTGCAGCGGCTGCTCGTCCTCGGGCCTGGCGGGGCGTATGTACGGGGCTGGCATGACGGTCACTGTACGACGCGGTGACGGGGACCGTTCCGCGGTTTTCGCCCGGCCACCCGGCAGGATGGGCCCATGAACGACGCACGCGTGGACGGCGGGCACGAGGAGGGACGTTCCGGCACGGGACGTTCCCGCATCGCGGTGGCCGGTGCTTCCGGTCTCATCGGCGGGGCGCTGGCGCGGTCCCTGACCGCCGACGGGCACGAGGTGGTGCGCCTGGTGCGGCACGCGCCCGGCGGCCCGGACGAGGTCCGCTGGGACCCCGAGAACGGGCGGGTGGACGCGGCCGGCCTCGACGGCTGCGACGCGGTGGTCAACCTGGCCGGGGCCGGGGTGGGCGACCGCCGCTGGAGCGACGCGTACAAGACCCGCATCCGCAGCAGCCGGGTGCACGGCACGACGGCGCTCGCGGAGGCCGTGGCCGCGATGGAACGGCCGCCGCGCGTCTTCGTCAACGGCAGCGCGATCGGCTTCTACGGCGAGACCGGCGACCGGCCCGTGGACGAGAGCGCGCCCGCAGGGGAGGGCTTCCTGCCGGGACTGTGCGTGGAGTGGGAGGCCGCGGCGGCCCCGGCCCGGGAGGCGGGCGTGCGGACGGTGTTCGCCCGGACCGGCCTGGTGGTGGCCCGTGGCGGCGGGGCCTGGGGGCGGCTGTTCCCGCTCTTCCGGGCGGGGCTCGGCGGAAGGCTGGGCGACGGGTCGCAGTACTGGTCCTTCGTGGCGCTGCACGACGAGGTGGCGGCGATCCGGCACCTCCTGGACCGGGACGACCTGTCCGGCCCGTTCAACCTGACCGCCCCGCAGCCGGTGACCAACCGTGCGGTGACGGTGGCCATGGGCCGGGTGCTGCACCGACCGGCGCCGTTCGCGGTGCCCGCGCCGGTGCTGCGGGCGGTGCTCGGCGAGATGGCGGGCGACGTGCTGGGCAGCGCCCGGGTGCTGCCGGCCCGCCTGCTGGACTCGGGCTTCCGCTTCGCGTTCCCGGAGATCGACGGGGCGATCCGGGCGGCCCTGTAGACCGCTCCCGCCGGCGTACCGGCCACCACGGAGCGGTACCGCCGGCCACACCGGACCGGATCGCATCCGTAGGCGACTGGTATGCGACCGGTATGCGACCGGTGTGCGACCGTGTACCGCCCCCGTGCGACTCCCCCGGACCGTTCCCGACCGTAACCTCGTCTCGAACTCGGGTATTCCTCAAGCCTGTTGGGGGCATGACGTTCCCAGCGGCCGCGCAACCTCGAGGAGGGGCACGTGCTTGAGCCCGCGTACCAGGCGGACGTCGTCGTCGTGGGGGCCGGGATCGCCGGACTCGCCGCGGCACAACGGCTGACCAGCGCAGGAGTGACGACCACGGTCCTGGAGGCCGCCCCTGCGGTGGGCGGCCGGATGGCCACCGAGAAGGTCGACGGTTTCCGGCTCGACAGAATCGGACACCTGCTGTCCACGGCCTGTCCCGAACTGCACCGCACCCCCGGGCTCGACGGCCTCGCGCTGCTGCCGTTCGCGCCGGGGGTCCTGCTGCACAGCGAGGGCCGGCACCATCGCGCGGGCGCCCCGGCGGGCGTACGGAGCGCGCGGGGCGCACTCCACGCGGTGCGCGCCCTCGCGAGCGCCCCCCGCTCGATGCCGGCGCCCCGGCGGGCGAGCCACACGCCCGGAGGGCCCGGCAGGCCGGCCGCCACGCCCCGCACCCGCGCGGGCGCCCCGCTCGGCACCGCCGTCGACCAGGCCCGGCTCGGTGCGGCGCTGGCCCGGCTCGCGCACACCCCGGCCGAACGGCTGCTGACCCGCCCGGAACTGCCCGCCGCGCGGGCGCTGGCCGCCCGCGGGCTGCCGGCCCGCACCATCGAGGGCTTCCTGCGTCCGCTGCTCGCCGCCCTGCTGTACGACCCGGACCTCACGACCTCCAGCCGGTGCGCGGACCTGGCGCTGCGCGCCTTCGCGGGCGGGCGGCTGGCGCTGCCGGAGGGCGGTGCGGAGGCCCTGCCGGACCACATGGCGCGGTCGCTGCCGCCGGGCACCGTGCACACGGGGGTGCGGGTCACCTCGGTGGCGACCAACGCCGTGACCACGGCGGAGCACGGGGTCGTCCGCTGCCGGGCCGTCCTGGTGGCGACCGACGCCCGCGCGGCGGCCGAGCTGCTGCCGGGCCTGAGGGTGCCGGGCTTCCACCCGGTGACGGTGGTCCACCACACGACCGACGAGCCGCCGGCCACCGGCGCGTCCCTGCTGCTCGACGCCGATCGCGGCGGCCCGGTCGCGCACACGGCGCAGATCAGCCGGGTCGACCCGTCCCGCGCCCCCGCAGGCCGCGTCCTGGTCTCGTCGACGGTCCTCGGCACTCCGCCGCCCGACCTCGACACCGCCGTACGCATCCACCTGTCCCGTCTCTACGGCACCCCGACCGCCCGCTGGGAGACCCTCGCCGTGCACCACACGCCCGAGGCGGTGCCCGCGATGCGCCCGCCCCACGACCCGCGCAGGCCGGTACGGCTGCTGGCCGGGCTGTACGTGTGCGGCGACCACCGCGACACCAGCACCGTCCAGGGCGCCCTGCACTCGGGCCACCGGGCCTCGGCGGCGATCCTGGCCGACCTGGGCGCGGGCCGGCCGATGAACTCGGCGGAGGCGCTCGGCCCGGCACGGGCGGCCTGACGACGCGGCGGGGAGGCCCGACGACCCGGCGGGGCGGCCCGCGCGCCGGCCTCCCGGGTCGTCAGGCGCGGCTCGTCTACCCGAGGGCGGCCACCTTGTCCCGGTATCCGCGGACGGGGGCCGCGTCCCGGTAGGGCTCCAGACGGCGTTCGAAGTCGCGGACGTACTCCGTGGCGCGCACCGAGCGCATCTCGGCCGCCTGGCCCGCCGCCTCGGCGGCCAGGAGGCAGGCCTGGTCGAGTTCGCCGAGGCCGAGCCGGGCGGTGGCGAGGACGACCCGGCTGAACAGGCGGCTGCGGGCGTAGACCGGGGCGCGCAGTTGCAGCGAGCGCTCCGCGTGCTGGGCGGCGGCGCGGAACTGCTGCAGATCGCGGTGGCAGTGCCCGAACTCGTCGGCGAGCTGGGCCTCGTCGAAGAAGCGCGCCCAGTGCGGCACCTCGTCGCCGGGCCGGGCGGCCTCCAGCGCGCGCTCGGCCCGCCCCAGGGCCGCGGTGCAGGCCCGCACCTCGCCGAGGACGGCGTGCGCCCGCGCCTCGGCGGCGTGCAGCAGCGTCTGCACCACCGGCGGCGCCGAGGTCCCCACCCCCTGCTGCGCGACCCGGGCGAGCTGCACGGCCTCCCGCCCGTGCCCCAGGTAGACGGCCTGCCGGCTCATGGTGACCAGCACGTACGAGCCGTACGCCCGGTCCGCCGCCGCCTGGGACAGCCGCAGCGCCTGCACGAAGTACCGCTGGGCGAGTCCGTGCGCGGCGATGTCGTACGACGTCCACCCGGCCAGCCGGGTCAGGTCGGCGGCGGCGGCGAAGAGGCGCCGGCCGGTCTGCTCGCCGTAGGTGCCGCGGAGCATGGGCTCCAGCTCGTGCTCCAGGTAGCGCACGAGGGCCTGGCGGGCGTGGCCGCCGCCGTACCGGTCGTCGAGGCTGCGGAACAGCTCGCCGACCGAGCGCAGCGCGGACAGGTCGCCGCCGCTGACCCGCTGGCCGGGGCCGCGTTCAACAGGGGCGGCCCGGCGCCTGGAGGGGTCGAGCGGGACGGCGGGCCTCGGGGTCGCGGGGCGGCCCTGGGCGGGGATGCGGACGGGCACCTCGGCGCGGGCCACCTTCTCGTCGGCGCGGCCGATCAGCCAGTCGCGGCTGGGCACGACGAGCCCGGCCGGGGTGAAGGCGATCTTCCGCAGCTCGGCGTGGCTGCCGGAGTCCTTGCGCCACAGCCCGCCGACGATGTCGACCGCCTCTTCGGGGCTCCCGGCGAACTCCAGGCCGGCGTAGACGGGCGCGCAGGCGTCCAGGCCGAGGTCCTGGGCGCTCAGGCGGCGGCCCAGGCGCCGGGTGAAGACCTCGGCGATCAGCGCCGGGGTGGTGCCGCGGGGCTGCTGGCCGCGCAGCCACCGGGTGACGGACGTCTTGTCGTATCTCAGGTCCAGGCCGTGTTCGAGGCCGAGCTGGTCGACGCGACGCGCGAGACCCGCGTTCGAGAACCCCGCTTCGGCGATGAGCGCGGCGAGCTGGCGGTTGGGGGTGCGCTGCGCGGGTCGTTCCGTCATGGTGCGGTGCGGTCTCCTGCCTTCCGGGCGTTCGATTGCCCGGAGCGCCTGTGAGCAGCCCTTATGGCCTCGTGAACGGCGCGAATGTAGCGGAGAGTAAGCATCCGGTCGCACAATTCACCCGGCATTCATCCGATCGTGTGAGGATTGCCCGCCCGGCTGACGGCGCGCGGACGGTCGTACAGTGGCGTGGGCACGCTTCGTGCCTTACGACCTTGCAGGGAGGCACGTGCCGTGAGTGAGCTGCGCTTCGTCCGGATGGGGTTCGGTGCCGAGCGCGTCGAGTACCAGGAGGCGTGGGACGAACAGCGCCGGGTGCACGCCGCGCGGTTCGCCGACGAGGTCCCCGACACCGTGCTGCTCCTCGAACACCCGCCGGTCTACACCGCCGGCCGGCGCACCGAGGACAGCGAACGGCCCCTGGACGGCACCCCGGTCGTCGACGTGGACCGCGGCGGCAAGATCACCTGGCACGGCCCGGGCCAGCTCGTGGGCTACCCGATCCAGAAACTGCCGCGTCCGGTCGACGTGGTGGCCCACGTCCGGCGCCTGGAGGAGGCCCTGATCCGCACCTGTGCGGAGTTCGGCCTGGAGACCACCCGCGTCGAGGGCCGCAGCGGCGTCTGGGTCCTCGGCGACCCGGTCGAGCGGCGCCCGGCACTCGGCGGACTCTCCCTGGACTTCGACCCCCGGCTGACCGACGAGGAGTTCGACCCCCGGCTCAACGGCCCCGAGTACGCCCCGTCCAACGCGGGCCAGCGCCGCGAGGACCGCAAGATCGCCGCCATCGGCATCCGGGTCGCCAAGGGCGTCACGATGCACGGCTTCGCCCTGAACGTGAACCCCGACAACAAGTGGTTCGACAAGATCATCCCCTGCGGCATCCGCGACGCGGGCGTGGCCTCCCTGGCGAACGAACTCGGCCGCGACGTGACCGTCGAGGAGGTCCTCCCGGTCGTCGAACGCCACCTCCGGGACGTCCTGGAGAACGCGGAACTCAAGCCGAGGGTCATCGAGAAGGCCCCGGCGGCATAGATCCAGCCCGGCAGCACAGATCCAGCCGGGCGGCACGAATCCAGCCGGGCGGCACGAATCCAGCGCCGGAGGCATAAATCCAGCCCGTCCGGCGTTTGAGGACGGGGCCCGTCAGGGCCGAAGCGGGGGCCTGGGGGCGGCAGCCCCCGGCAAGGCCAGCACCACCGCCGACCAACAAATCATCGGGCGTACCCTGAAGAACGCCGAAGAATCAATCGCTAGGGAGCCGGTCGTGTCCGCAGTCGCACCCGACGGACGCAAGATGCTGCGCCTGGAGGTCCGCAACAGCCAGACCCCCATCGAGCGCAAGCCCGAGTGGATCAAGACCCGGGCGAAAATGGGTCCCGAGTACACCAAGATGCAGAACCTGGTGAAGAGCGAGGGCCTGCACACGGTCTGCCAGGAAGCCGGCTGTCCCAACATCTACGAGTGCTGGGAGGACCGCGAGGCAACCTTCCTCATCGGCGGCGACCAGTGCACCCGGCGCTGCGACTTCTGCCAGATCGACACCGGCAAGCCCGAGGCCCTCGACCGCGACGAGCCGCGCCGCGTGGGCGAGTCCGTGGTCACGATGGACCTGAACTACGCCACCATCACCGGCGTCGCCCGCGACGACCTCCCCGACGGCGGCGCGTGGCTGTACGCGGAGACGGTGCGCCAGATCCACCAGCAGACAGCCGACCGCGAGGCCGGCCGCACCAAGGTCGAGCTGCTGGCCCCCGACTTCAACGCGGTGCCGGAACTGCTCCGCGAGGTCTTCGACTCCCGCCCCGAGGTCTTCGCGCACAACGTGGAGACGGTCCCGCGGATCTTCAAGCGCATCCGCCCCGGCTTCCGCTACGAGCGCTCCCTGAAGGTCATCACGGACGCCCGCGACTACGGCCTGGTCACCAAGTCGAACCTGATCCTGGGCATGGGCGAGACCCGCGAGGAGATCAGCGAGGCGCTGAAGGAACTGCACGAGGCCGGGTGCGAGCTGATCACCATCACCCAGTACCTGCGCCCGTCGGTGCGCCACCACCCCGTGGAGCGCTGGGTCAAGCCGCAGGAGTTCGTGGAGCTGAAGGAGGAGGCCGAGCAGATCGGTTTCTCCGGCGTGATGTCGGGCCCGCTGGTGCGGTCCTCGTACCGGGCGGGACGGCTCTACGGCATGGCCATGGAGCAGCGCCGGTCCGCCACCGTGTGAATTCCCGCACAAGCACCTACTCGCCGGTAATCGGCGAGGCGCCGCGGCCCCGACCGTCCTCGCTGATGAGGGCACCGGTCGGGGCCGCGCTCCCGTTCGGGGGCCCGGCAACGCGCCTTCATGTCCGTTTGACCGGCGGGTCACGCCCTGGTAACACCAATCAGTGACCCTGGAATCACAGCACGTACACCACCGCGTACACCCGTCTCCGTACCCGGAGCCGTACCGAGGGGGGACCTTCACCATGCAGGCCGCGCCCGTTCGCGTCACCGCAGTCCGTGCCACCGCCATCCCGTCGTTCACCACCGCCCTGCGGGCCGTCGAGTCGCTGCTGATGGGCGGCGGCCAGCGCACCGCCCGGCGCAACGCGTGGAACTCCGTCCTGGAGGACCGCCGCCGCGCCAAGGACCGGATCGAGACGGAGCGCGCGATGCGGCAGTCCGCCGTCGGCCGCCCCTGAGCCCCGGCTCCGGCCCTCCCGCCTTCCCGTCCTCCCGCCCGCCGGGCACTGCCGTCGTCGGCGCTTTCGGAGGCACGTAGACTTCGTGCCATGGCGAGGAAGGAACCCGCAGCGGACGCTGCGAACCCCGGGCGACTGAAGCAGATCGCTCTGACCTACAAGATGACCCGCAAGGCCGACAAGAAGATCGGTCTTGTGCTCGCGGGTGTCGGCATCGTCGTCTTCGGTGTCCTCCTCGGGATCGGTTTCTTGATCGGTCACCCCATCTATCTCGGCATCCTGGGCCTGCTGCTCGCCTTCCTCGCGACGGCGATCGTCTTCGGGCGCCGGGCCGAGCGGGCGGCCTTCGGGCAGATGGAGGGACAGCCGGGCGCCGCGGCGGCCGTACTGGACAACATCGGCCGGGGCTGGACGACCACCCCCGCGGTGGCGATGAACCGCAACCAGGACGTGGTGCACCGCGCGGTCGGCAAGGCCGGCATCGTGCTGGTCGCGGAGGGCAACCCGAACCGGGTGAAGTCCCTGCTCGCCGCCGAGAAGAAGAAGATGAACCGCATCGTCGCCGACGTCCCCGTGCACGACCTGATCGTGGGCACCGGCGAGGGCCAGGTCGAGCTGAAGAAGCTGCGTACGACCATGCTCAAGCTCCCCCGCGTCCTGAGCGGCCCGCAGGTCACCGTGACCAACGACCGGCTGCGCGCCCTGGGCGACCTGATGAGCAACATGCCGCTGCCCAAGGGCCCGATGCCCAAGGGCATGCGGATGCCCCGGGGCGGCAACCCCAGGCAGCGCTGACCCGCGGCACTCCGATACGCCGGTACGGCGAGGGGGGCGGCCCGATCACCCGGGCCGCCCCCCTCGCCGTACCGGTGTCCGCGACGTCGGGCCGTGGGCCTCCGCGGTCAGGGTCAGACGCGGATCTCCGCGGTGCGCGCCAGCCGGTCGTGCAGGCCCCGGCCGTCGCGGTCCCAGATCAGCGCCGGGAGGGCGAGGCACAGCAGGACCGAGCGCAGCAGCGCGCGCAGCGGGCTGGGCCGGCCGGTGGCGAGGTCCACGACCCGCAGGCCGAAGAGGCGCTTGCCCGGGGTGGAGCCGATCGTGCCGACGGTCAGCACGCTCAGCACGAAGAAGATCAGCAGGGCCCAGTTGCTCGCCGTCTGCCCGTAGCTGCCGGTGATGAGGCCGTATGCGATCAGGGAGCACAGGGCCCAGTCGACGGCCAGCGCGCCGAGGCGCCTGCCCGGGCGGGCGAGGGAACCCGGCCCCTCCTCGGGCAGACCGAGCTGCTCACCGCGGTATCCCAGATCGGCACCGGCCTCTTCGATGGCGGCGCGGGGGCCGGAGAGCCACGAACCGATTGCTTGCCTGTTGTCCACCCGACCACGGTACTGCGCCCGTATACGGACCGGTGGCGGTGGGGTGTGACCGTTCCCGATCCGGCCTAGGCTGGGGAGGCGGCCGGTTAACTTCTGCGAAACAAACGGGTCACGCCCGAGAAATCACCCGTCCCTAGGGTCGAGAAAGCGTGCGCCACCCGCACTGGCCGCACAAACGATCTACCAACCCGGCGGGACGGTCGGGAGTAGGAGGAGCTGGATGTTCCAGAACGCCGACGACGTCAAGAAGTTCATCGCGGACGAGGACGTCAAGTTCGTCGATGTCCGGTTCTGCGACCTGCCGGGCGTCATGCAGCACTTCACGTTGCCCGCCGAGGCGTTCGACCCCGACGACGAGCAGGCCTTCGACGGATCCTCGATCCGCGGTTTCCAGGCCATCCACGAGTCGGACATGGCCCTGCGTCCCGACCTGTCCACCGCGCGCGTCGACCCGTTCCGCCGGGACAAGACGCTCAACATCAACTTCTTCATCCACGACCCGATCACGGGCGAGCAGTACTCCCGCGACCCGCGGAACGTGGCGAAGAAGGCCGAGGCGTACCTGGCCTCCACGGGCATCGCCGACACGGCGTTCTTCGGTCCCGAGGCCGAGTTCTACGTCTTCGACTCCGTCCGCTTCGCCACCCGCGAGAACGAGTCCTTCTACCACATCGACTCCGAGGCCGGCGCCTGGAACACCGGTGCGCTGGAGGACAACCGCGGTTACAAGGTCCGTTACAAGGGCGGCTACTTCCCGGTCCCGCCGGTCGACCACTTCGCCGACCTGCGCGCCGAGATCTCCCTGGAGCTGGAGCGGTCCGGCCTGAAGGTCGAGCGCCAGCACCACGAGGTGGGCACCGCGGGCCAGGCGGAGATCAACTACAAGTTCAACACGCTGCTCGCGGCCGCGGACGACCTCCAGCTCTTCAAGTACATCGTGAAGAACGTGGCCTGGAAGAACGGCAAGACGGCGACGTTCATGCCGAAGCCGATCTTCGGTGACAACGGCTCGGGCATGCACGTCCACCAGTCGCTGTGGTCGGGCGGCGAGCCGCTCTTCTACGACGAGCAGGGCTACGCCGGCCTCTCCGACACCGCCCGCTACTACATCGGCGGCATCCTCAAGCACGCCCCGTCGCTGCTGGCCTTCACCAACCCGACGGTGAACTCCTACCACCGCCTGGTGCCGGGCTTCGAGGCGCCGGTGAACCTGGTGTACTCGCAGCGCAACCGCTCCGCCGCGATGCGCATCCCGATCACGGGCTCGAACCCGAAGGCCAAGCGCGTCGAGTTCCGCGCCCCGGACGCCTCCGGCAACCCGTACCTGGCGTTCTCCGCGCTGCTGCTCGCCGGTCTGGACGGCATCAAGAACAAGATCGAGCCGGCCGAGCCGATCGACAAGGACCTCTACGAGCTGGCTCCCGAGGAGCACGCCAACGTGGCGCAGGTGCCGACCTCCCTCGGCGCGGTCCTCGACCGCCTGGAGGCCGACCACGAGTTCCTCCTCCAGGGCGACGTGTTCACGCCGGACCTGATCGAGACGTGGATCGACTTCAAGCGCGCCAACGAGATCGCGCCGCTGCAGCTCCGTCCGCACCCGCACGAGTTCGAGATGTACTTCGACGTGTGACAGGCCGGGTCCGGGTCCGGGCCCGACGCGGAGCCGTCCGGCGCCCCCGTCCCCTCTTCCGGAGGGAGCGGGGGCGCCGTCGTGCGTGGGCGGCCTGGCCGAAAACCCTTCACAGGGCGCGGCCGGGCCGGGATCATGTCTCTTGGACGACAGTTCGAACCAGGGGGACGGGGAGAGTGCCGGAGATGCCGGAACGCGACGACGAGGAGCGCGAGTACGACCTGAAGTGGGCGGACGGCGCGGAGCACAAGGAGCCCTCGGCGCGGGCCCGGATGCTCGCCGCGCGCTGGAAGGAGAACCCTCCCGGTCCGGTCCCCTTCCGTGCCGACCCCGACCACGTGGGCTCCGGCCGCCGGTCGTCGTGGGTGTCCACCGCCGTGGTCCTCGGCTGCGTGGCCGCGGTGATCGTACTGCTCGGTTACCTCGACTTCAGGGCGCCCTACTGAGGGACCTGCGGGTGCACACTGGACATCGGGACGAGTGCCCGACTGCGAGGTGGTGCAGATGCAGAGCCGCTTCCCGAGCGACCGGCGGTTGACCGTACGCATGGGGATCACGCTGTTCCTGCTCGGTCTGTTGTACGTGGGCTTCGTGGCCGCGCTGATCGCGGTGCTGAAGTCCTGGGTGCTGGTTGTGGTGATCGTGGCGCTGGTGTTCGCGGCGCAGTACTGGTTCTCCGACCGGATCGCGCTGTTCGCCATGCACGGCAAGGTCGTGGAGCGGGACGAGTATCCGGAGCTGCACGGGGTGGTGGACCGGCTGGCGGCGATGGCCGACATGCCGAAGCCGGTGGTCGCGGTGTCGCAGATCGACATGCCGAACGCCTTCGCGACCGGCCGCAATCCGGACAACGCGGTCATCTGCGTCACCTCCGGCCTGTTGCGGCGGCTGGAGCCCGCGGAGCTGGAGGGCGTGCTCGCGCACGAGCTGTCGCACGTGGCGCACAAGGACGTCGCGGTGATCACGGTGGCGTCGTTCCTCGGCGTGCTCGCGGGACTGATCGTGCGGTTCGCCTTCTACTCCCAGCTCTTCGGGGGACGCCGGGACCAGAACACGATGGCCGCCCTGGCCGTGATCATGGGTGTTTCCATCGCCGTGTACACGATCAGCTTCGTGCTGATCCGGGCCCTGTCCCGGTACCGGGAGCTGGCGGCGGACCGGGCCGCGGCCCTGCTCACCGGGCGTCCCTCGGCCCTGGCGGCGGCCCTCACCAAGGTCACCGGCGACATCGCGCGCATCCCGACCAAGGACCTGCGCACGGCCCAGGCCTTCAACGCCTTCTACTTCACCCCGGCCTTCGGTGCCGAGCCCGGCCTGAGCCGGTTCTTCGCCACCCACCCGACCCTGGAGCAGCGGCTGGAGCAGTTGGGCCGGATCTCCACCGAGCTGGGCGAGGCGACGGCACCCGGCAAGGCCTGAGACGCGGGCGGCCGCGGAAAGGACGGACGACACGGGCATGCGACTGCTGGACATCCTGCTCGGCCGCTCCCGGCCGGTGGCACCCGATCTGGACCGGCTCTTCGCACTGCCCTCGGCCGCGGTGGGCCTGGAGGCCGCGGCCGGTTTCCGGCCCACCGGGCAGGGGGCGGTGTGCTTCGCGACGGTCGAGGGCGCCGCCTTCGAGCGCACGCACCGCGAGATCCGCGCCCTGCTGGACGCGGACGCCGGGCGGGTCCCGGTGGAGCTGACCCACGACGACTACGGCTACTCCTGGCTCGTCTCGCGGCGCTCCCCCGGCGAGCTGCCGGAGCTGGTGAACGACCTGCACGCGGTGAACAGCACCCTGGAGGCGGGCGGTTTCGGACCGCGGCTGCTGTGTTCCCTGGCCGGTTTCGCGGACGACGCCGACCGGCGGCTCGCCCTCGTCTACCTCTACAAGCGGGGCACCTTCTACCCCTTCGCGCCCCTGCCCGGCGAACGGCAGCGGCGGGACAACGCGCTGGAGCTGCGGGTCCGCGCGGCGCTCGCCGACGAACTGCCGGTGGAGGACGACCTCGGCCGCTGGTTCCCCGTGTGGGGGGCGCCCGGGCTGTGACCCGGTCCGCCCCCGGTTCCGGACGCGAGCGCCGGGCGCCGGGCGCCGCCGAAGCGGCACGGCACCCGGCGCTCCGCTCAGCGCGAGTACCGCATCAACGCCCGCACCATGTGGCAGGTCGTGTCCGACGGCGGGTGGATCCCGACGGCCAGCGCGGCGCTGCGTATCCGCTCGTTGCGCGCCTGGCTGGGGAGGTAGACGCCGGAGTCCAGCAGGGCGATGGCGAGCCGCATCGCCTTGAGCCGGCGGTTGTGCGTGATGTACCACTCGCGGGGGCGGCCCGCCGGCAGCGGACGCTTCTCCACGGGTTCGTACGGCAGGTCGAGCAGGACGGGCCGCTTGGCGGTGGACTGGGTGGGCAACGGCTTCGGCTTCAGTGCGGCAGCGGGCACGGGCATCCTCCTGTCGCGGTCGGGGCGCCGTCCGGACTTCCCGGCGACACCCTCGAACACTGCTTCTATTTTACTGCCCACCACTGACAAAAGCCCCTGCCCACAAGGGCTTTCGGGGCCTCTGGGGCACGCGTGGCGAACGGGTTCCGGCGCCCTCCGGCTACCGTGTGCGCCATGGAGATCTGGATCAATCCGGCCTGTTCGAAGTGCCGCAGCGCGCTCAGCCTGCTCGACGCGGAAGGGGCCGACTACACCGTCCGCCGCTACCTGGAGGACGTGCCGAGCGCGGACGAGATCCGCGAGGTGCTCGCCCGGCTCGGCCTCGAACCGTGGGACATCACCCGCACCCAGGAGGCGGCCGCCAAGGAACTGGGCCTGAAGGACTGGCCGCGCAACGAGGCGGCACGCGACCGCTGGGTCGCCGCGCTCGCCGAGCACCCCAAGCTGATCCAGCGCCCGATCATCACGGCGGACGACGGCACGGCCGTGGTGGGCCGCACCGACGAGGCGGTCCGCGACGCCCTGTCCCGCTAGGGGGTGGGGGCGGGGCCGCCCGGGGCGCGCAGTGCTGCCGCTCGACCGGCCGCGGCCGGGGGCCTTCCTGGCCGGTGTGCGGGAGGCGGTCGGGGGCGGTGGGCGTGAGCCGGGCCACAACGGCTCCGGGTAACACGGGGTTCACACCTGGGCAACGGTCGGGAAATCGCCCGTTGACACGCTGCACGGCAAGTAGACGCGGCGCCCCTGCCGCCCAGCGCCGCAGCACCCGCGAGTGCGCCCAGACCCCGAAGGATGTGGCCCCGGTGACCTTCAAGGCCGAGTACATCTGGATCGACGGCACCGAGCCGACGGCCAAGCTCCGTTCCAAGACGAAGATCATCACGGACGCGCCCGCCGGCCTGGACGCCCTGCCCGTGTGGGGCTTCGACGGCTCCTCCACCAACCAGGCCGAGGGCAACTCCTCGGACTGCGTGCTCAAGCCGGTCTTCTCCTGCCCCGACCCGATCCGCGGCGGCGACGACATCCTGGTGCTGTGCGAGGTCCTCGACACGGACCTGACCCCGCACCCGAGCAACACCCGTGCCGAACTGGCCGAGGTCGCCGAGCGCTTCGCCGCGCAGGAGCCGGTCTTCGGCATCGAGCAGGAGTACACCTTCTTCAAGGGCTCCCGTCCGCTCGGCTTCCCCGAGGGCGGCTTCCCGGCCGCGCAGGGCGGCTACTACTGCGGTGTCGGCGCGGACGAGATCTTCGGCCGCGACGTCGTCGAGGCGCACCTGGAGAACTGCCTCAAGGCCGGTCTCGGCATCTCCGGCATCAACGCCGAGGTCATGCCGGGCCAGTGGGAGTTCCAGGTCGGCCCGCTGTCCCCGCTGGAGGTCTCCGACCAGCTGTGGGTCGCCCGCTGGCTGCTCTACCGCACCGCCGAGGACTTCGAGGTCTCCGCCACCCTCGACCCCAAGCCGGTCAAGGGCGACTGGAACGGCGCGGGCGCCCACACCAACTTCTCCACCCGGGCGATGCGCGAGGGGTACGACGCGATCATCACCGCCTGCGAGTCGCTCGGCGAGGGCACCAAGCCCCTGGACCACGTCAAGCACTACGGCGCCGGCATCGACGACCGCCTCACCGGCCTGCACGAGACCGCCCCGTGGAACGAGTACTCCTACGGCGTCTCCGACCGCGGCGCCTCGGTGCGCATCCCGTGGCAGGTCGAGAAGGACGGCAAGGGCTACATCGAGGACCGCCGTCCCAACGCCAACGTCGACCCGTACGTCGTGACGCGCCTGCTCGTCGACACCTGCTGCACGGCGCTGGAGAAGGCCGGCCAGGTCTGAGTCCGGGCCGCCCGCTCCCGGTCGCCCCGCCCCCGGGCCGCGTTGTCAGTGGCGCGTGCCAGGGTAGGGGCATGGAGATCGACGAGGACCTCGCCGTCAAGGTCGAGACGGAGAGCGGGCGGACGCACGCCCGGGTCCGGGCCGCGGAGCTGCGGGAGCTGGTGACGCGCATCGGCCGCGCCGGCGACCGCTTCCTGGTCGTGCAGCGGATACCGGACATCCCCGACGTGTTCGCACAGGTGTGGCACGAGACGGGCGGGGACTACCGGCTGGAGCACCGGTCCGCCGCGGACGCGTTCCTCGGTGCGGACCTGGGCGATCCGGACCGGGTGGCGGACCTGCTGACCGGCTGGGCCCGCCGGCAGCCCGGCTGGGACGCGGGCGTCGCCTGGGAACCGGTCGGCCTGGGGCCCGAGGAGGACGTCCCGGAGCTGCCGGACGAGGTCCGGCAGGAGGTCGAGCCGCTGGTCCGGAAGCTGCTGCGCTGCGGCTACGACAGCCGCGGGAGGCTCGCCGAGGCGGCACGGGACTACCTCGCCCCGGACACCGCCGACGGTGCGCAGCCGGTCTCCGGGGCCCAGGCCCGGCGGCTGGTGGACCGGCTGTGGCTGGAGCGGCTGGCCGAGCAGGAGACCTGGGGCACGGAGACCACCGACCCGGAAAGGCTCACCCGGGTCTTCCGCGCCCTGGACGCGGCGGGCATCACCGCCCGGGAGGACTTCACCTGCTGCCGGGGCTGCGGCACGGCGGAGATCGGCGCGGAGCGCGAGGGGGCCCGGGGCTTCGTCTTCTTCCACCGGCAGAGCACCGAGGCCGCCGCCGAGGGGTACGGGCTCATGCTGCACTACGGCGGCTTCGACGGCTCCGAGGAGACGACGACGGCCGTCGGACACGAGGTCGTGGCGGCGTTCGCGGGGTCCGGGCTGTCCACGGAGTGGGACGGCGATCCGGGCAGGGCGATCGCCCTCACCCCGCTGAACTGGCGCAAACGCCTGGAGGGATGAGTGGCCGGCCGTCTGCTTCCGGCCAGTCGGCGTCCACACACTGAGAGGCCCCTCCTCTCCCCCGCCGCCGTCTGCTTCAATGAGCCCATGGCCAGCTTCCGGAAGTACGCAGCGACGGGTCGCCATGACCTCGAGCCCTTCTGGCCTTCCCGTCAGCACGACGACTTCGACCGGGTGTGTTGCCGCGCGACGACCGCGCCGGCCCGCCAGAAGCCGTAGTCCCCCCAGGCCTCTGCGCCTGCCGCCGGTGCGCACGACGTACGTCCCGCGACGCGCCCGACCACGAACTCGCGCCCGTCGCCCTTCCCGACGAACCTCTCGCGCGAAAGAGCTGACGTCTCATGGCGACCACCCGTTCCCTGTCCACCGTCACCCTCGACTCCCCCGCCGTCCTCCCCGACTCCGGCGGGCCCCGGCACCGGTTGCGCGCCGTCGCCCCGGACGAGGTGCCGGACGTCGCGGACCTGCTGCCGCCGGGCGCCACCTGGCTGCCCGCGCCCCCGCACACCCTGCCGGCGCTGCCGGGCCACCCGCCGATGGTCGGCTACCTCGTCCTGGTCCCGGCCGACCAGCAGCCGCCGTTCCAGGGCCCGGTGCCCGCCCGGGACCGGGGCCCGGACCGGGGCCAGGGGCAGGACCCGCTCGTCCGGATCGACCCCGCACGACGCACCGCCGCCGTCGACGGACGTGAACTCGACCTGACGTACCTGGAGTTCGAACTGCTCGCCCACCTCGTCACCCACCCGAACCGGGTGCACACCCGCGACCAGTTGGTCACCACGGTGTGGGGCTACGGACACGTGGGCGACGGCCGCACCGTCGACGTGCACGTGGCGCGGCTGCGCCGCAAGCTCGGCGCGGAGCACCGGCAGACGATCCAGACCGTGCGGCGCGTCGGCTACAAGTACACGCCGCCCACCGGCCGTTGAGCCACCGGGCCGCCCGGCCCCGGGTCCGTCTGCCGTCGGCAGAGTCCCGTTCCCTCCGGCCGCCGTGTGCGGCACAGTGACCGGCATGAGACTACTGGTGCTGGGCGGGACGGAGTTCGTGGGGCGGGCCGTGGTCGAGGCGGCCCTCGGCCGGGGCTGGGAGGTCACCGTCCTGCACCGCGGACGGCACGCCCCGCCGCCCGGGGTGCGGGCGCTGCACGGCGACCGCACCGCGTCCGACGGGCTCGCCGCCCTGGACCGGGGCACGTGGGACGCCGTCGTCGACACCTGGTCGGGGGCGCCCCGCGCGGTCCGGGACGCGGCGCGGCTGCTGCGGGGCCGCGCCGGACGGTACGTCTACGTGTCGAGCTGCTCCGTGTACGCCTGGGCGCCGCCCCCCGGGTACGCCGAGGACGCCCCGCTCGTCGAGGGCGCCTCGGCGGACGCCGGGCGGCTCGACTACGCCCGGGACAAGCGGGGCGCCGAGCTGGCCGCCTCGGACGCCTTCGGCGCCGACCGTTCGGTGCTGGTGCGGGCCGGGCTGATCCTCGGCCCGTACGAGAACATCGGCCGGCTGCCGTGGTGGCTGAACCGCGTCGCCCGCGGCGGCCCCGTCCTCGCCCCGGGCCCCCGGGACCTGCCCCTGCAGTACATCGACGTCCGCGACCTCGCCGGCTGGGTGCTCGGCGCGGTGGAGCGGGAGCTGGGCGGACCGTACAACCTGGCCTCCCCGCCCGGGCACACCACCATGGGCGGCCTGCTCGACGCCTGCGTCGCGGCCACGGGCACCGCCGCGGAGCTGCGCTGGACCGCCCCCGAGACCGTCCTCGCCGCAGGCATCGAGCCGTGGGGGGAGCTGCCCGTGTGGACCCCGCCCGGCAGCGATCTGCACGACGCCCTGCAGAGCCTGGACGTCTCCCGGGCGCGGGCGACGGGCCTGGCCTGCCGGCCCGTCACGGACACCGTGGCCGACACCTGGGCCTGGCTGCGGGACCTGGGCGGCACGGCACCGCTGCGCCCGGACCGGCCATCGGTCGGCCTGGACCCGGAGCGGGAGGCGGAGGTCCTCGCCCTCGCCGGCGGTCCCGGCGGTCCCGGCGGTCCCGGCGGTCCCGGCGGTCCCGGCGGGGGTGTATCTGGCACCACCCCCTGACCGGGGTGCCCGGCCCCGTGCCCCGCGCCGCCGTCTTGGGGAGACTGACGCCATGAGCATCGAGACGAAGAGCGGCACACGGCGGACCCCGGCCCCGGGGCGGAGGCGGGCATCGGCGCGGCACCTGGCGCTGTCGGCGCTGCGGGGGCTGGCGCTCGCGTTCGTCTCCCTGCCCGGGGCGGTGCTGTGCTTCTGCCTGACCC
This sequence comes from Streptomyces sp. NRRL F-5650, assembly GCF_000721365.1. Classification (NCBI taxonomy): domain Bacteria; kingdom Bacillati; phylum Actinomycetota; class Actinomycetes; order Kitasatosporales; family Streptomycetaceae; genus Streptomyces; species Streptomyces sp. NRRL F-5650. The sequence goes on from NZ_JOGV01000034.1 coordinate 20,905, forward strand.
TGGTGTCCGTCGCCCTCGTCCCGATCGGGATAGGCATCGTCACCACGCCGTGGGTGCTGACCGGCGTGCGGATGTTCGCGGACTGGCGGCGGCTGCTCGCCGCCGAGTGGGGCGGGGTGCGCATCCCGCGGGCCTACCGGCCGCTGCCCGAAGGCGCCAACCCGTGGGCGCGCACCTTCGGGATGCTCCGTGACCCGGCGACCTGGCGGGACTTCCGCTGGCTGCCCGTCGACATGACCGCGGGCTTCGTCACCGCGCTGCTGGCCTTCGTGCTCGCGGTCTACCCGCTGGAGGGGTTCGTGATCGCGGCCGGACTGTGGCGGGCCTGGGACGACACCTACTGGTACGGCTTCGTGCCCGTCTCGGACCAGATCACCGGCCTGTACGCGGCGGCGCTGGGCGCCGTCCTCCTCGTCGCCGCGTTCCGCCTCTCCCCGCTCCTGCTGCAGGCCCACTTCCGGCTCACCGGCGCGGTCCTCGGCTCGGACCAGACCGAACTCGCCGAGCGGGTACGGGTGCTGACCGAGACCCGGCGCGACGCCGTCGACACCTCCGCCGCGGAGCTGCGCCGCATCGAACGCGACCTGCACGACGGGGCACAGGCCCGGCTGGTCGCCATGGGCATGGACCTGGGCACCATCGAGGCGCTGCTGGAGAAGGACCCCGCCAAGGCACGGGAACTGCTGGCGCAGGCCCGCCGCTCCTCCGCCGACGCCCTGACCGAGCTGCGCGAACTCGTGCGCGGCATCCACCCGCCGGTGCTCGCGGAACGCGGCCTGGGCGACGCGGTGCGCGCCCTGGCGCTGCGGCTGCCGGTCACCGTCGAGGTCGAGGTGGATCTGCCGGGCCGGGCCGAGGCCCCCGTGGAGTCGGCCGCCTACTTCGCCGTCAGCGAGGTACTCACCAACGCCGTGAAGCACTCCGGCGCCGACCGGATGTGGATCGACATCCACCACGACGCGGGACTGCTGCGGGTCTCGGTCACCGACAACGGCAAGGGCGGTGCCGTGATCGGAGCGGGGTCGGGCCTGTCCGGGGTGGAGCGGCGACTGGGTACATTCGACGGCGTCCTGGCCGTCAGCTCGCCCGCGGGCGGCCCCACCATGGTCACCATGGAGATCCCTTGCGCGTTGTCCTAGCCGAAGACCTGTTCCTGCTGCGCGACGGGCTGGTCCGGCTTCTCGAGGCCCACGACTTCGAGATCGCCGCGGCCGTCGAGACGGGCCCCGAACTCACCCGGGCCCTGGCCGAACTGCAGCCGGACGTCGCCGTGGTCGACGTCCGGCTGCCGCCCACGCTCACCGACGAGGGCCTGCAGTGCGCGCTCCAGGCCCGCCGCGACCGGCCCGGGCTGCCGGTGCTGGTCCTCTCCCAGCACGTGGAGCAGTTGTACGCCCGCGAGCTGCTGGCCGACGGGAGCGGCGGGGTGGGGTACCTGCTGAAGGACCGGGTCTTCGACGCGGAGCAGTTCGTGGACGCCGTACGGCGGGTGGCGGCGGGCGGCACGGCGATGGACCCGCAGGTCATCCAGCAGCTCCTCAGCCGGCGCGCGGCGGAGGACCGGCCGCTGGAGCGGCTCACCCCCCGGGAGCTGGAGGTGCTGGAGCTGATGGCGCAGGGCCGGACCAACGCGGCGATCGCCGGCAGGCTCGTCGTCACGGAGCGGGCGATCGCGAAGCACACGGCGAACATCTTCGCGAAGCTGAGCCTGGAGGTCTCGGACGACGACAACCGCCGTGTCCTGGCGGTTCTGGCCTATCTGGACCGGGGCCGCTGACCACGTCCCGGGTCCCGCACGTCCCACGGGACCCGGCGATTGCCCGCCCGGGTGAACACCTCGGGAGCGGCTTGCGTATGGAGGGGAGCCGCTTCGCTCCTGCCGGGCGCCCTCGACGCCCCGCAGGCGATGCCCCCCGCAAGGAAGTCAGAGGAGTTCCATGGGACGCAACACGAGAAAACGCCGTATGCCGCTGGCCACCAGGATAGTTGCCGGGGCGGCGGCCCTGGCGGTCGGCGGGGGCGGGCTGGTCTGGGCCAACTTCTACGCTTCGGCGCACGAGGAGCACGGGCGCCACGACCGGACCAGGTCGGCCGCCGTGCAGGTGGCGACGATCGACTGCCCCGACGTCGGCCAGCGGATCCGCGGCGTGCCGCACCGGGCGCGCGGCGAGGTGGACGGCGAACTGGCCGCGATGGACAGCCAGATCACCGACGCCTACCAGCGGCTGGCCACCACGCGCCGGGCGCAGGCCGGTGACCCGCAGTTCGTCCAGAACGCCATTCTGGGCCCGCTCAAGGACCGGCGGAAGGCGCTCATCGACCGCATCAAGCTGGAGATCAACCGGGCCGGCGGCAAGGCCGACGACAGCCTGGACGAGCTGGCCGCGTGCCAGGGCCGCCCCGCGGACCAGCAGAACGGCGGCCAGAACGGCGGCCAGAACGGGGGCGGGCAGAACGGCGGCGGCCAGGACCAGGGCGGCGACGACAACGGCAACGGCGTCGCGGGCCCGGTCGCCGAGGACTTCGTCGACATCGGCGACGTCCGGCCGAACTCCCGCGACAGCCGCAACGGCCTGGCCGCCGACGGCGACGGCGGTTCCACCGGCACCTTCACCACCGACTGCGGCGTCAACGAGAACAACCTGTTCAACAGCGACAACCTGATCGCCGCTCCGGGTGTCGACAACGGCGCCCACCACACGCACGACTACGTCGGCAACCAGGACAACAACGCCTTCTCCAGCGACGAGGACCTGGCCGACGCGGACACCACGTGTCAGAACCAGGGCGACAGGTCCACGTACTACTGGCCGGTGCTGCGCCTCCAGGACGGCACCGAGGAGTTCGACGCGAACGACCAGGGCGGCGGCGCCGAGGGCAACGTCGGCAGGATCCTCAAACCGGCGCGGGCCGAGCTGAAGTTCGTCGGCAGCCGGCAGGGCGACGTGGTCGCGATGCCGAAGTTCCTGCGCATCATCACCGGTGACGCCAAGTCCTTCACCAACGGCGACGCCAACGCCAACACCTCCTGGAGCTGCTCCGGCTTCGAGGACCGCCAGGTGACGGACAAGTACCCGCTGTGCCCGGAGGGCAGCCAGGTGCTGCGGACGACCAACTTCCAGAGCTGCTGGGACGGTCAGAACACCGACAGCGCCAACCACCGCGACCACATGGCGTTCGTCCAGGAGGACGGCCGCTGCCCCGAGGGCTTCCGGGCCGTACCCCAGCTCCAGGTCCGTCTCGCGTACGACATCCCCACCCCGGCCGTCGAGAACGGCCAGGTGCGCAACCCGTACGCCGTGGACAGCTTCCCGGAGCAGTTGCACAAGCCGGTCACCGACCACAACGACTTCATCAACGTCATGGACGAGAACCTGATGAACAAGGTGGTCGACTGCATCAACCGCGGCAAGGACTGCCGGTAGCGGCGCGGGCCCGGCAGCCGGAAGGGGGCCGGTGGCGGACGTCCGCCACCGGCCCTCCGCGGGTCCCCGTACGCGCGGTCAGCCGCCGTGTCCGGCCGGGTGCCCGCCGCCGCCACCGTGCCGGGCCCCCTGCTCCAGGGTTCCGCCGAGCCGGCCCCGCAGGTCCGCCACCACGTCCTGGTGGCCGACGGCGACCCACTTGCGGCCGACGAGGTAGTAACCGCCGTAGTCCTTGGCGGTGTTGATCCACTCCCGCTGGCCGCGGTCGGTGGCGAAGGTGGCGAGGACGTACTTCTCCTCGCCCGTTCCGCACAGGGCCTGGCGGACGGTGTCGGCGTCGGTCTGCAGGTCCGGGGCGCACTCCGCCTCGGCGGCCAGGTGTTCCAGGCTGCCGGTCGCCGTCTCGGGGACGGCGGCCCCGCCGTCCCCCTCGGCGCCGCAGCCGGTCAGCGCCAGGACCGCCGCCAGGGCGGCCGGCGCGAGCATCGGTCGGGTCGGCCTCATGTGTTCCTCCGGTCCGCGTGGTGCGGCGTGCCGCACCGAGCCCCCGTGCGGGGCTCTCGTCATGGGTACGGACGCGGGGCGCGAACCGCTCAGGAAGCACGACCGGGCGCTCCCGTGCCGGGACCGTGCGAGAGTGACGGGGTGGACCAGGACTGGGAAGAGCGCGTGACGGCCGCCTGGGCGGCATTCGACGACTGCGCCGAGGAGGACGCCGCCGGTTTCCGGGCGGTCGTCGACGCCCTCGCCGACGAGTTGCCGCCGGACAGCCCCCTCGGCCTGTTCGAGCGGGCCTGCGCCTGGGACTCCACGGGCCACTCCGACCGGGCGGTGCCGCTGTACCGCGAGGCGCTGGCGCGCGGGCTCGGCGAGATCAGCCCGTACAAGGGGCGCCGGGCGAAGATCCAGCTCTCCAGTTCCCTGCGCAACACCGGGCACCCGGAGGAGGGTGTGAAGCTGCTCTCGCCGGAACTGGTGGCGCCGTCCGACGAGTTGGACGACGCCGTGCGTGCCACGCTGGCGCTGTGCCTGTCGAGCATGGGCCGCGACCGCGAGGGGCTGTCCCTGGTGCTGGGCGCGCTGGCGCCGCATCTCCCCCGGTACCAGCGGTCGATGGCCGCCTACGCGCGGCTGCTGGTGGAGGAGGAACCGGAGGGCGAGTAGCGCACGGCACGCCCCGCGCGGGGCCGCCGTACGGTGACCATCGTGCCGTTCGCTCGTTCTGCTGAACGTGCAGCCACAGGATGTCGCCCCGCGCCCCGGACCGTCCTCCGCCTCGTCGGCCGACCCGGTCGTCGACGTCGAGCAGGCCGAGGCGGCGCTCGTCGAGCACTACCCGCGCCTGGCCCGGCTGGCCTATCTGGTGCTGCCGCCGGGCCTCGGCCGGGGCCGCCGTGTCCTGACCGCGCACGCCCTCGCCCAGCGTGCCCTGCCCCGCGGCCGGACGACGACGCCCCTGATCCCGGCCCAGTCGGCCGGCCGCGCCACCGACCCCGGGTACGCGCTGGTCCGGCTGCGGGTGGTGCGTACGGCGCTGGACGCGGGGCTGCCGCTGCGGCGGCGGGCGTGGCCCCGGCGGTCCCAGTTCCCGCCGCTGCTGCCCCACGTGCGCGGCCTCAAGCTCTTCCCGCGCTCCGGCGGCGCCGACGAACTCGCCCTGGAGCAGCGGCTGTCCGCACTCTCGGGCCCCGGGCGTGCCGCGTTCGTGCTGCGCGGTCTGGAGCGGCTGCCCGACGACGCGGTGCGGCAGGTGCTGACGGCCGCCGGGGTGGCCGACGCGGGCGCCGCGCTGCGGGAGGCCGACGGGGTGCCGGGGCAGTACGAACTGCTCGGCTCCCCCGAGTTCGACCCGTGCTCGCTGCAGGCGCGCCCGACCGATCTGCTGCGCCGGCGCCAGCACACGAAGGCCGCGCTGGTGGCCGGGGCGGCGCTGGTGGTGTGCGGGGCGCTGCTCGGGCTGCCCGGGGACGGCTGGGGGCCGGACGGCGCCGCCGCCCCGCCCTACGCGCGCAATCCCGCGGCCGAGGCCGCCCTCGACCCCGGCCGGCTCACCCGCGTCGCGCCCGCCGCGTGGCAGACGTCCGCGCGCACGGACTTCTCGGTGTGGCCGGCGCGCGGCGGCCTCACCGGCGACCGGGAGCTGCTGCGCCGCGCCCTGGCCGTCTGGGCCCGGCCCGGTGAGGGCGTCGGGGTCTCCACGACGCCGGGGACGCCGACGGGAGGCCCGGCCGGTCCGCCGCAGTTGCTGTACGCCGGGGAGGTCGACAACGCGCGCGTGGTGGTCCTGCACGACGGTCTGCGCCTGGTGCGGTACGCCGAGCCGGAGGACGGTTCCGCCGGTGCCGCCCTGGACTTCGCGCGCACCGACGGGGCCGGGCGGGCCACGGCGACCGCGGTGGTGCTGGGCCGTGCCGACGGCAACGTCCGCTATCTGACGGCGCCCTGGGTGACGGGGGCCGCGACGCGCGACCTGGCCGCGCCGGGCTCCGGCAGCAGGGAGCTGACGCTCACCGACGGCGTCACCTCGCCGCTGGCCAGCCCCGTGCAGCAGCGGTCCGGCGCGTGCACGTCGTGGAACGCGCTGGAGCTGACCGACGGTTCGGACACCCGGGTGGTGACCGACCTGGGCGAGCTGGTGCCGGCCCGGCTCACCACCGGGCGTCCCGGTTCCGCGAAGGACGCCTCGGGCGCGAAGGCGCGGGCCGCCTGGGCGCCGTACGCCTGCTCGCTGGGCGCGGTGCGCGGGCAGGGGGTGCGGTCGGTGAACGCCTGGGAGTTCGCGGCGCAGCCGCTGCCCGACGGGACGGGGTCGGGGGACTGGGTGTGCACCCGTGCCGACACCTGGCGCGGTGCGGGGGCCCGGGTGCTGGCGCAGTTCCGGACGCCGGGCGGGACGCAGGGCGCGGTGGCGGCGAAGGCGCAGGACGTGCCGGCCTGCGGCGAACGCGACCCGCACGTGCTGGCCGGGGTGCTGTGGAAGTCGCAGGGCGGGCACTGGTACCTGCTCGCCGCGGGCAGTCGCGGTACGACGTCGGTCGAGGCCACCGGCGGTATCAGCGGCTCCGCCGACGGCAACCTGCTGACGGCGAAGGCCGAACAGGGCGCGCGGGCCGAGCTGAAGGGCACGCTGGAGAACGGGCGGACGATCGGCGGGCTGCACTAGGGCCGCCCGCCCGCTAGTTGACGCCAACGTCAACAAGTACCGGCCGAAGGGTTCCCCGCGGGGCTACCCGTCAGTACATTGACGCCATGTCCAACAAGCCTGTCCCGTTCCCGTTCCCGGCACGGCTGCGGAAGCCGGCACCCCTGCTCCTGGCGGCCGGTGCCGCCCTCCTCGTCGGCCGTGCGGTGCGGCGCCGGGCATCCGGCGCGCGGCCCCGGGCGGGGTCCGCCACGCGGCCGCCGGTCCCCGGGCAGTCCGCGGTCCGCCCGCTGACGCTGCTGGTGACCGCGCACGAGCGCCTGGCCGACGGGGTGGTGCTGCTGCGCCTGGAGGGCACCGGCCTGCCGCGCTGGGAACCGGGCGCGCATCTGGACCTGGTGCTGCCCTCGGGTCTCGTGCGGCAGTACTCGCTGTGCGGGGACCCGGAGGACACCTCGTCGTACACGGTGGCCGCGCGGCTGGTCGAGGACGGGCGGGGCGGCTCGCGCGAGCTGCACGAGCAGGTGCAGGAGGGGACGGAACTGGAGGTGCGCGGTCCGCGCAACCGTTTCCCGCTGGTCGAGGCGCCCGCCTACGCGTTCGTCGCCGGGGGCATCGGCATCACGCCCCTGCTGCCCATGCTGCGGGCGCTGCCGGAGGGCGCGAACTGGCGGCTGCTGTACGGCGGTCGGACGCGGGCGTCGATGCCGTTCCTGGAGGAGGTCGGGAAGCTGGACCCGGAGGGCGGGAGGGTCACCGTCGTCGCCGAGGACGAGGACGGGCGGCCGGAACCCGGCGCCTTCCTGGCGGACCTGCCCGAGGGTGCGGCCGTGTACTGCTGTGGCCCCGAGGGTCTGATGGCGGCCGTGGCGGAGCACCTCCCCGAGGGCGCCGCCCTGCACCTGGAGAGGTTCGCGCCGCGTACGACGGCCGACGGGGACGGGGAGTTCGAGGTCGAGCTGCGCCGCAGCGGGCGCACGCTGACGGTGCCCGGCGACTCCTCGGTGCTGGCCGCCGTGCGCGCGGAGCTGCCGAACACCCCGTACTCGTGCGAGCAGGGCTGGTGCGGCACGTGTCAGCAGAAGGTGCTGGAGGGCGAGATCGACCACCGGGACGAGCTGCTGACCGACTCGGAGAGAGGCGACTCGATGCTCATCTGCGTGTCCCGGTGCCGCGGCACGCGGCTCGTGCTCGACATGTGAACACCGATGTCCCGTCCGGCCCGTTCGGGGCCGGATTCAATCGGTAAGGTGTTCGCATGACTACCGGGGTACGCCGCAGGATGGGCGTCGAGGAGCGGCGGCAGCAGTTGATCGGCGTCGCGCTCGAACTGTTCAGCCGCCGCTCGCCCGACGAGGTCTCCATCGACGAGATAGCGTCGGCCGCGGGCATCTCGCGGCCGTTGGTCTACCACTACTTCCCCGGCAAACTCAGCCTGTACGAGGCCGCGTTGAAGCGTGCCTCGGACGACCTGGCGGCCCGGTTCGTGGAGCCCGGGCAGGGCCCCCTGGGGGCGCGGCTGCTGCGCGTGATGGGCCGCTACTTCGACTTCGTGGACGAGCACGGACCGGGTTTCTCGGCCCTGATGCGCGGCGGTCCGGCCGGGGGCTCGTCGACGGCCAACGCGCTCGTGGACTCCGTGCGGCAGTCCGCGTATGTCCAGATCCTTTCGCACCTGGGCGTCGGCGAGCCGCCCGCGCGCCTGGAACTGGTCGTCCGCTCCTGGATCTCGCTCGCCGAGTCGACGGCGCTGATCTGGCTGGACGGGCGCCGCATCCCGCGCGCCGAGCTGGAGGCGCAGCTCGTGCAGGACTTCGGCGCGCTGCTCGCGGTGGCCGCCGCCCACGACGAGGAGATGGCCGCCCTGCTGCGCCGCGTCACCGCCGACGAGCCGGCCGACGGTCCCTTCGGCGAGCTGATGGGCCGGCTGCTCGCCCTGACGGCCCGGTGAGCGCCGGGGCGGCCCCGGGGCCGGACCCCGGGACACCCCGCCCTTGAGGCGCGGGCCTACGGGGTCTCGAACTTCCGGTACGACGGGTCCAGGTCGCGGACCTCGGCGGAGACGTGCAGGGCGAGGCCGTCGCCCGGCTCGGTGTACCGCCGTGCCAGTTCCAGCACGGCCTCGGTGAGGCGCGCCTTGGTCTCGTCGGTGCGGCCCGCGAGCAGCCCGAGCGTGACGTGCACGACGGCGTGCCCGTCGGTGTCCGGGCCGACCACGGTGTCCTCGGTACGGCGGAACTGCGTCTTGCACGCCGGCGGCTTCGCGGCCGCGATCTCGACGACGGCCTCGTGCAGGGCCCGCGCGAAGGCGGGCCGGTCGAAGCCGCCGGCGAGCCGGTCGGAGTAGTCGACGGTGATCTGCGGCATGAGCCCTCCCGTTGCGTGAACAGCAGGGCTCACCCTAACCGCAGACCCCCTGCCGTCAGCCGGTCCGCTGGAAGACGGCGACGGTGCGGGCCGGCACGGTGAACGTGCCGGTCTTCGCCGCGTACGCCGACTCCTTCACGACCGCGTCCGCGCCCGCCGCCTGCACCGGGTGCAGCCGGTAGCCGGTGCCGGCCGCCGCGTCGACGCGCTGCTCCTGCCGCTGGGGCGTGGCGTTGAAGACGACCACCAGGTCACCGAGGCGCATGGTGATCACGCCGGGCGTCTCCTCCTCGCCGGAGAGCGGGAAGGAGAGCCGGGACTGCACCTGCCCGGCCGTGGCGAGGGAGAAGTCCTTCTCCCCGCCGCGGATCCTCAGCAGGTCCCGGTACGCCGCCGAGGCGCCGGTGATCTGCGGGCAGCCCACCTGCACCGTGGTCAGCAGGGGCTTGGCGTAGGGCCACTTGTCCTGGTTGTCGGCGGCCGGCGGGAGCCCCCGGCCGAAGCCGTTGCCGTCGGCGCAGTTCCAGTGCAGGGCGTTGAACCAGTCGCCGCTGTCGTAGGAGTTGCGGTCCAGCGACTTGGAGCGCAGCAGGTCGGTGCCCGCCTGCGAGAGCGCCGGGCCCTGCGAGAGGGCGGCGGTCGCCAAGGCGAGGACCTGCATGCGGGCCCGGTCGTCGGCGGACGTGTCCTTCGGCAGTTTGAAGGCGAGCGCGTCGAAGAGGGACTCGTTGTCGTGCGCGTCGGCGTAGGCGAGGGCGTCGCCCGGTGCCGCCGCGTATCCGGCGGGGGCGCCGTTGTAGTCGACCTCGGAGCCCTTGACCTCCTTGCCGCGGGTGTCGGTGAAGGAGTAGTCGGCGAGGCTGCCGGTCAGCCCGACCTTGATCAGGTCCTGGTAGTGCAGCAGGCGGGCCTTCTGCTCGGCCTCGGTGCCGTTGGCCGTCGAGGAGTTCGGGTCGGTGTAGAGGCCGGAGGCGAAGCCCTGTACGCCGGGGTCCTCGTCGAAGGGGCCGCCGCCGCGCACGGCGTCGCGGGCCCGGTCGGAGAAGGTGGCGATGCCGGTGCCGGCCATGTTCTTCTGGGTGGCCTGGACGAAGCGGGCGTCGTCGGCGACCTCGCCGAAGTTCCAGCCCTCGCCGTACAGGATGATCTTCTTGCCGTCGACGCCGTCCTTCTTGAGGGTCAGCTCGTCCAGCGCCTTCCTGACCGCGAGGATGTTGGCCTTGGGGTGGTGGCCCATGAGGTCGAAGCGGAAGCCGTCGACCTTGTACTCCTTGGCCCAGGTGACGACCGAGTCGACGACGAGCTTGCCCATCATGGCGTTCTCGGTGGCGGTGTTGGAGCAGCAGGTGCTGTTCGCGACCGAGCCGTCGGCGAGCAGCCGCTGGTAGTAGCCGGGCACGATCCGGTCGAGGACGCTGGTCTTGGCCTGTCCGCTCGCGGCCGTGTGGTTGTAGACGACGTCCATGACGACGCGCAGGCCGTCGTCGTTGAGGGCCTTGACCATCCTGCGGAACTCGACGGTGCGCCCGGTGCCGTCCGGGTCGGTGGCGTAGGAGCCCTCGGGGACCGTGTAGTGGTACGGGTCGTAGCCCCAGTTGAAGGCGTCGTTGGCGGCGGCCTTCGTCACGCACTCCTGCTGCCGGTCGGAGTCGGCGGGGAGGGCGGCGAGGTCGCAGTCGGGCGCCGTCTGCCCGGACTTCTTCTCGGGGATGGTCGCGATGTCGAAGGCGGGCAGCAGGTGCACGTAGGAGGTGCCGGCCTCGGCCAGCTCCCGCAGGTGCTTCGAGCCGTCGCTGTTCCTGTCGGTGAAGGCGAGGTAGGTGCCCCGGTGGTCCGCGTCGGCCGTCGGGTCGGCGACGGAGAAGTCGCGGATGTGCAGCTCCTGGATCTGGGCGTCCCTGAGCGGCACCGCCTTCGGCTTGTCGTAGCCCTCCCAGCCGCGCGGGGCCAGGGACCGGTCGCCCAGGTCGACGACGAGGCTGCGCTCGGAGTCGGTGGTCAGGGCGAGGGAGTACGGGTCGGTGACCTTGTTGGTGACGACCTCGCCCGCGGTGGGGGCCCAGACCTTCACGGCGTACCGGTAGGGCTTGCCCTTCCAGGACTTCGGGCCGGTGACGGACCAGACGCCGGAGGCGTCGTCGCGGCGCATCGGCACGGTGCGGTCGCCGATCTCCAGGGACACGCTCTGCGCGGTCGGCGCCCACACGGAGAGGGAGGGCCTGCCGTGCCGGAAGACCGGGCCGAGGTCGGCCTCGGCCGCCCGGGCCGCGTACAGGTCGTCCAGGACGCCCGCCGTCTGCACGCCCGTCGCGGCGAGCAGGGCGCCGGTGGCGGTGTGCTGGGCGGCGACGACCTGGCCGCGCAGGGCCTCGCGGACCCGGTCGCGGTCGCGCAGGTCGACGGACCAGGCGGTGTACTCCTCCAGGTGCGGGAACTTCGCCTTCTGGGCGGCGGTGAGGGAGGTCTTCGCCAGCCGGAGCCACCGCTGGTCGTCGCCGGTGAGCCGGCCGCCCCCGGCGGCGACGGAGCCGGTGCGGGAGGCGATGAGCTGGGTGGAGGCGGCGCCCTCGGAGCCGTTCCAGGCGACGGTGTTCCGGTCGATCCAGACGGCCTTGGAGGTGGTGAGGTCGACGGCGGCGGCCGATCCCGCGGACTGCGGCAGGAGGTACTGCTCCTGTCCGCCCAGCAGCCACACCTCGTGGCCGTCGGCCTTGAGGTCCAGGGCCTGGTCGGTGGGCAGGTCCTTCTCGTCGCCCTTGTGGACGATGTAACTCAGGCTGCTCGCGCCCTCGGTGAGGGGCACCTCGAAGACCGCGCCGTAGGAGTCGGTCCTGACCGGCCGGAGCGGCTTCGCCCAGTCGGTCGGGTTCGCGGCGTCGCCCCAGACGTGCAGGCCCCAGCCGTCGTAGTCGCCGTCGGCCCGGTGGTAGTGCAGTACGGCCTTGGTGGTGTCCTGGGCCGGGTACTCGGGCCGCTCGGTGGCGACCTTCTCCGCGCCCTGCCGGATCCATACCTCGCCGGTCTCGGTGACGTCGATGGTGCGGTCGGCGGCGACGTCCTTGTTGCCGTCCTTGTCCACGACGAGGAAACCCACGTCCGAGGCGCCGGGCTTGAGCCTGACGTAGGCGAAGGCGCCGTAGGCGTCGCGGCCGGTGAAGGGGTGGGTTTCGGGCCAGGTGGTCGCCTCGCCGTCGGCGAGGTCGCCCCAGGCGTACAGGCCCCAGTCGTCGTAGTTCCCGTCCTCGCGCTGGTAGTGCACGACCGCGTAGTCCCGGGAGGCGGCGGTGGGCACCTCCTCGGCGGGCGGGGTGCCGGTGGTGGAGGCGGCCGTGGCGCTCGCGGTGCGGCCGGCCGAGTCGACGACGACCGCCTTGTAGCGCAGGGCGGTGCCGGCCGGGGTGTCCGCGTCGACGGTGTGGGTGACCTTGTAGGGCGCGTGGTCGGCGGTGCCGAGGGTGCGCCACTTCCCGTTCCCGGTCTGGGCGGCGAAGACGACGCGGTTGAGCTGCCCGCCCGCGACGTCGGCGCTCAGCTCGACGGTGCCGGTGGCGCCGGGGTCCGGCGCGCGCAGGGTGACCCTCGGCTTGGCGGCGGGCGCGGCGAGCCTGCCCGCGGCCTTGAGGACGACGGCCGACCGGGCCGGGACGGTGACGTCGACCTTGGTGTCGGCGCCCGACCTGACGGTGGCGTCGGTGCCGTAGAGGCCGCGGAAGGTCATGCCGGCCGAGCCGGTTGAGAAGGTGGCGCTCTTCTCGGTGCCGGCGTTGTTGAAGGCGACGACGTACTCGGTGCCGGTCCTGGCGTCGGTGCGGGAGAAGGCGTAGACGCCGGGGCCGTCGGCCGCGTGGCGCTCGGTCTGGACGCCGTCGGCGAGGGCGGGGTTGTCCTTGCGCAGCTTGGCGAGGACGCTGATCTGCCGGTACAGCGGCGCGCTCGTGTCGTAGGCGGCCTCGGCGTGGGTGCGGTCGGTGCCGAGCTGGTCGTCGTCGAGGTAGTCGGCGGTGCGGGAGGCGAACATCGGCTGGCGGGCGTCCTTGTCGCCGCCGGCGCCGGTGAAGCCCTGCTCGTCGCCGTAGTAGATCACCGGGTTGCCGCGGCTGAGGAACATCAGCTCGTTGGCGAGCCGGTCCTTCTGGAGCAGTTCGGCGTCGGTGGCCTCGGGGGCGTCCTGCTTGAGGAAGGTGCCGATGCGGCCCATGTCGTGGTTGCCGAGGAAGGTGACCTGCTCGTAGGCGTTGGCCTTGTCGGTCGTGTACTTCCAGTCGTCGCCGAAGACCGAGGCGAGCTTCCGCGCGCTGCCGCCCTGGGAGGCGTAGGCGCGGGCCGCGTCCTGGAAGGGGAAGTCGAGGGTGGCGTCCAGGCGGCCCTCGGTGACGTAGGGCGCGGTGACGGAGGTGTCGGCGGAGTAGACCTCGCCGAACATGAAGAAGTCGTCGCGGCCCTTCTTGGCGGCGTAGGCGTCCAGCGCGGTCGCCCACTGGGTCCAGAACTCCATGTTGACGTGCTTCACGGTGTCGATCCGGAAGCCGTCGACGGCGAAGTCCTTGACCCACCGCTGGTAGATCTTCTCCATGCCGTCGACGACCTCGGGACGTTCGGTCCACAGGTCGTCGAGGCCGTTGAAGTCGCCGTAGGTGGCGGATTCGCCGGCCCACGTGGAGTCGCCGCGGTTGTGGTACATCGCCGGGTCGTTGAGCCAGGACGGGACCTTGAGGTTCTTCTTGGCGGCGGGCACCACGGGGGTGCGCGGGAAGGAGCCGGTGTCCACGCGGGGGAAGCGGCGGGAGCCGTCCGCGTAGTCGGCGTCGTCGAAGGGCTGCCCGTCCTTGGTCAGGTACGGGAAGGCGCCCTTGGAGAGGTAGTCGTAGGACTTCTCCTCGTAGTCGACGACGTCGGCGGTGTGGTTGGTGATGACGTCGAAGAAGACCTTCATGCCCTTGGCGTGGGCCTTGGAGATGAGGTTCTTCAGGTCCTGGTTGGTGCCGAAGTGCGGGTCGACCTGGGTGAAGTCGGTGATCCAGTAGCCGTGGTAGCCGGCCGAGGCGTCCTTGCCGGTGCCCTGGACAGGCTGGTTCTTGAAGAGGGGCGCCAACCAGAGGGCGGTGGTGCCCAGCCCCTTGATGTAGTCGAGCTTCTGGGTCAGGCCCTTGAGGTCGCCGCCCTGGTAGAAGCCCTTGTCGGTGGGGTCGTAGCCGGTGGTGAGCCGGGTGCCGGTCAGGCCGCCGCGGTCGTTCCCGGCGTCCCCGTTGGCGAATCGGTCCGGCAGGACGAAGTAGAACTGCTCACGGGTCAGGTCGTGACGTGCGGCGGTCTTCGCCAGTGTCGCGTCGGACGGGGGCGCGGGCGGGGCGTCGGCCCGTGCGGCGAGCGGGGTCAGCAGGGTGGCGGCGAGCGCGGTCGCGGTGACGGCCGCGACCCGTCCCCCTCGTGCGGTACGGCGCGCGGAAGGCACCGGCCATCTCGGTATCACAGGTGTGAGCTCCTTGCGAGTACGGCTCGTTCGGGTCCGACCCCGGGCGTGACCGTAGCGCTGCCGCAAGTCTTGCGGCAAGACTTGCGAAAGTAACGGAAAGGATTTTCACCGGACTTGCCCGCGCCGCCCTGGACCGGCGGACGCGCGAAGGGCCCGCCGCTCCCCCGGTGGGGAAGTGGCGGGCCCTTCGGCGCTCGCGTGACGGCGGGTCAGGCGCGGGTCCACCACACCGTGGTGTCCGCCGGGACCTTGGCCTCGCCGGCCGTCTCGGTGACCTCGCCGCTGGCCAGCAGCACCCGGCCGTGCGCGGGCACCACCACGGACTCGCCGGTGGTGTTGGCGACGCACACGAAGTCCCCGCGCCGGAAGGCGAGGACGCCCTCTGGGGCGCGCAGCCACTCCACCGTGTCGCCCGCGCCGAGGTCGGCGGTGGCGCGGCGGACGGCCAGGGCCTCGCGGTACAGCTCCAGGGTCGAGCCGGGCGCTCCGGTCTGCGCCTCGACGCTCAGCTCGCCCCAGCCGGCCGGCTGCGGCAGCCAGCTCCCGCCGTCGCCGAAGCCGTACGAGGAGCCCTCGCGCGTCCACGGGATCGGCACCCGGCAGCCGTCGCGGAAGCCGTCCTGGCCGGCGCCGCGGAAGTACGCGGGGTCCTGGCGCACCTCGTCGGGCAGGTCGACGACGTCCGGCAGGCCCAGCTCCTCGCCCTGGTAGACGTAGGCCGAGCCGGGCAGGGCCAGCATCAGCAGGGTCGCGGCGCGGGCCCGGCGCAGGCCCAGTGCGCGGTCGCCGGCCAGGCGGATCTGGGTGCCCAGGCCGGCCGGGTTGGCGAAGCGGGTGGAGTGCCGGGTGACGTCGTGGTTGGACAGGACCCAGGTGGCGGGGGCGCCGACGGGGCGCATGGCGTCGAGCGTCCGGTCGATGACCGCGCGCAGTTCCTCGGCGTCCCAGTGGGTGCCCAGGTACTGGAAGTTGAACGCCTGGTGCAGCTCGTCGGGGCGCACGTAGTGGGCGGTGCGCTCGACGGTCGGGGTCCACGCCTCGGCGACGAAGATCCGCTCGCCGGAGTACTCGTCGAGGATGCGGCGCCACTGCCGGTAGATCTCGTGCACGCCGTCCTGGTCGAAGAACGGCATGACATCGTTGCCCAGCAGCTTGAGCTGTTCGTGGGAACCGAGGTCGGGCAGGCCCTCCGCCTTCACCAGGCCGTGGGCGACGTCGATGCGGAAGCCGTCCACGCCCATGTCCAGCCAGAACCGCAGGATGGAGCGGAACTCGTCGCCGACGGCCGGGTGCTCCCAGTTGAAGTCGGGCTGCTCGGGGGCGAACAGGTGCAGGTACCACTCCCCCGGTGTGCCGTCGGGCTCGGTGACCCGGGTCCAGGCGGGGCCGCCGAAGATGGACTCCCAGTCGTTGGGCGGCAGTTCGCCGTTCTTCCCCTTGCCGGGGCGGAAGTGGTAGCGGTCCCGCGCCGGGGAGCCGGGGCCCTCGGCCAGCGCGCGCCTGAACCACTCGTACTGGTCGGAGGAGTGGTTGGGCACCAGGTCGACGATGATGCGCAGGCCCAGCGCGTGGGCGTCGCGGATCAGCGCGTCGGCGTCCAGGAGGGTGCCGAACATGGGGTCGACGGCCCGGTAGTCGGCGACGTCGTAGCCGGCGTCGGCCTGCGGGGAGGCGTAGAAGGGGCTGAGCCACACGGCGTCCACGCCCAGGTCGCGCAGGTAGGGCAGGCGGGTGCGGACACCTTCCAGGTCGCCCATGCCGTCGCCGTTGCTGTCGGCGAAACTGCGCGGGTACACCTGGTAGATGACCGCGTCCCGCCACCAGTCGTGGCGCCCTGCGACGGTGGCGACGGCGGAGGTGGGGGCCGGTGCGGCGGAGTGCTGCTGGCTCATGTCGTCCTTGGTACGTAGCGGAACGGAGTGGAGGCGTGGGCGGGGGGGGAGGCGGCCGGCCGCGGTGCAGCGGGGTCGGATGGGCACCGCGGCCGGACGTTTTCCGGGCAGGGCGGTGATCAGCCCTTCGTGCCGCCCGCGGTGAGGCCGGTCACGAGGTTCTTCTGCACGAGGTAGAAGAACGCGGACACGGGTATCGCGACGAGCACGGCGGTGGCCGCCATCAGGTTGCGCTGCGCGTCGTGCTCGCTGACGAAGCTCTGCAGGCCGACGGCGAAGGTGTACTTCGTGTCGCTCAGCATGAACGTCGAGGCGAAGGCGACCTCTCCGAAGGCCGTGATGAAGCTGTAGAAGCCGGCCACCGCCAGACCCGGCCGGGCCAGCGGCAGGATCAGCCGGAAGAAGGTGCCGAACGGGGTCAGCCCGTCCACGCGTCCGGCCTCGTCGATCTCGAAGGGGATGGTGTCGAAGTAGCCCTTGAGCAGCCAGGCGCAGTACGGCACGGCGGTGGAGCAGTAGACGAGGACCAGGCCGAAGTAGTTGTCGATGAGCTGGAGCTTCGACAGGATCTGGTACATCGGCACGATCAGGACCGCGATGGGGAACATCTGGGTGACCAGCAGGACCCACATGAGCTTCTTGTAGCCCGGGAAGCGCATCCGCGAGACCGCGTAGCCGGTCGTCGCGGCGACCATCACGCCGATGACGGTGGTGCCCAGCGAGACGATCAGCGAACTCTTCAGCCAGTCGAAGAAGTTGGTGTCCTGGAGCACGAACGCGTAGTTGTCGAAGGTCATCTTCGACCAGATGCGTCCGGGGTGCAGGTAGTCGTCCTTGTCCGGGCCGAGGGACAGGTAGACCAGCCAGGCGACCGGGAAGAGGGCCACCAGGCTCGCGACGGTCAGGATGCCGTGGGAGGCGAGGGAGGCCGCGCGGCTGCGTTCGCCGCGGCGGCGCAGCTTGCGCGGCGGCGCGGTGGGCGCGGTGACTCGCTCGGCGGGCGCCTCGGCGGGTGCGGTGCTTGTACTCATGGCGGCTCCTGCCTCAGTTCGCGAGCTGCTGCTCATTGCGGTTCAGCCAGCGGCGGTAGAAGGAGGTGAAGACGATCAGGATGGCCAGCAGCAGGATGCCGTAGGCCGCGGACTGCGCGAAGTCGCGCGGCTGCTGCCCGAAGCCGAGCTGGTACGCCCAGGTGACGAGGATCTGCGCGTCGGGGGCGGTGTTGCCGAACAGCAGGAAGATCACGGCGAACTGGTTGAAGGTCCAGATGATGCCGAGCAGGACGACGGTGGAGCTGACGGTCCTGAGGCCGGGCAGGGTGACGTAGCGGAAGCGCTGCCAGGCGTTGGCGCCGTCCATCTCGGAGGCCTCGTAGAGGCTGTTGTCGATGGACTGCAGGCCGCCGAGGAGCGAGACCATCATGAACGGCACACCGCACCAGGTGTTGACCATGATCGCGGAGAACCGCTGCCAGAAGGTGTCCTCCAGCCAGGCGGGGGTCGGCAGGTGCAGCCAGTCCAGGGCGGTGTTGATGATGCCGGCGTCGGCGAGCATGAAGCGCCAGCCGAAGACGGTGACGAAGGTGGGCACGGCCCAGGGCAGGACCAGGATCAGCCGGTAGAGGGTGCGGCCGCGCAGCTTCTGGTTGAGCAGCAGGGCGAGCCCGAGGCCGATGAAGAAGTGCAGGCCGACGCAGACGGCCGTCCACACGACGGTCCAGATGAAGTGCGACCAGAAGCGGTCGTAGGCCGTCGGGCCCCACAGGATGTCGGCGTAGTTGTCCAGGCCGACGAACTTGTAGGTGGCCTCGATCTCGTTGACGCCGATGGTGCGCGCGCTGTTGAGGCTGTTGGCGTCGGTGAGGGTGAGGTAGAGGCCGTAACCCAGCGGGTACAGCACGAGGACGCCGATCACGACGACCACCGGCGCGATCATGGCGTAGGCGTACCAGTGCTTCTGGTAGCCGTCTTTCAGACGCCGGCCGAGGCCGGGCCGCGGGGTGCGGTCACCGCGGCGCTTGCCGGTCGCGCGGTCGATGGCGACTGTCATGGTTCGACACCTTCGGGAGCATGGGGAAGATCAGGACGTCGGGCGTGCGGCGCACGGCCGGTGGCCGCCGGGCCCCTCCCCTCCGGTGGGGGCCCGGCGGCCACCCGGACTCACTTGCTGAAGTCCGGCACCAGCTTGGCGATCGCGGTCTCGACGTCGCCCAGGCCGTCGTCCAGGGACTTCTTGCCGCCGGCGATCTGCGGCAGCGCGTCGTCGAGCGGCGTCCACAGGGAGCTGTACTCGGGCAGCGCCGGGCGCGGCTGGGCGGCGGGCAGGACCGTCTGGAAGCCGGCGATGCCCGGGTCGGTCTTGACCTTGTCGGTGTAGGCGTCGTCGCGGGTCGGCAGCGTGGAGTTCTTCAGGGCGACGGTCTCCTGGGACTTCGCCGAGGTCATGAACTTCACGAGCTTGAGCGCCGCCTCCTGGTGGGCCTTGTCCGAGCCGGCGTAGACCGACAGGTTGTGGCCGCCGGTCGGGGCGCCCGCCTTGCCGGTGGAGCCGGCCGGGACGGTGGCGATGCCGAGGTTGTTCTTGTCCTTGAAGGCCGAGCCCTTGTAGAAGTTGGTGATCTCCCACGGGCCCTGGATGATCGAGGCGACCTTGCCGCTGACGAACGCCTCCTGGATGTGGGCGTAGGCGTCCGCGGTGGTGTCGGCCTTGTGCAGGCCCTTGCCGTCGAAGAGGCTCAGCCAGGTGCCGTAGGCCTTCTTGGCCTCGGGCGAGTTGACGGTGACCTTCTTGGCGTCGGCGTCGACCGTGTCGGTGCCCTCGCCGTAGAGGAACGGCTGCGCGTAGTAGCCGGCCGTGGAGGCCCAGTAGCCGTCGACGCCGGTCTTGTCCTTGATGGTGGCGGCGGCCTTCTTCAGGTCGTCCCAGGTCTTGGGGGCCTCGACACCGGCCTTCTCGAAGAGGTCCTTGTTGTAGACGAAGGCGAGGGTGTCGGTGACCAGCGGCACGCCGTAGGTCTTGCCCTCGTACTTGGCCTGCTCGATCAGGTTGGGCTGGAACTTGTCCTGCTCGGCGAGGGCCTCGGTGCCGTCCAGCGGCAGGAAGAAGCCCTTCTTGGCGAAGGCGGGCGTCCAGCCGACCTCGGAGCGCAGGACGTCGGGCGCGCCCTTGGAGCCCGCGGCGGTGTCGAACTTGTTCTGCGCCTGGTCGAAGGGGACGTTGACGAAGTTGACCTTGATGTCCTTGTTGGCCGCCTCGAACTCCTTGACCAGGGCCTTGTAGGTCGGCGCCTCGTTGGTCGCGTTGGAGGTGTCCCAGTAAGTGATGGTGACCGGTCCGCCCGACTCGCTGTCGCTGTCGCCGTCCCCGCCGCACGCCGTCGCCGCCAGAGCGAGGGACGCCACCAGCGCGGTGGCCGCTATGCCACGCCGCATGAGTTCTCCTTGAGGGTGAAAAGCCCGTGTGGTGCAGGGTGCGGGCCCGTCCGCCGCTCCTGCCACTGCCGGCCGCGTCGTTGCCGCCGCCGAGCGACGTGAACGTAACAGCGTTGAAAGCTCCGCGAAAGGTCTTGCAGAAAAAATGTGCAAGAGATCTCCGAAGTTATCCGGGCGTGACCTCCTGGCGACCGTCATGAGACGCTTGTTTACGGGGCCCGAGCGGTATCCGGCGGGTTGTGCAAGACTCTGCAAGCTCTTGCCACCACTTTCTCGAGGGAGCGCGATGACGCAGCAGCCCGCGCCCGGCCGTCCGACGGGCCGTCCAACAGGCCGCCGACGGCGCCCGATCGGTGTGCAAGGAGGCGGCCGACAGGTACAGTCCACCCCTGTGACCACACGGCTTGCCGACATCGCCGCCCAGGCGGGAGTGAGCGAAGCGACCGTCAGCCGCGTCCTGAACGGGAAGCCGGGCGTCGCCGCCACCACCCGCCAGTCCGTGCTCGCCGCCCTCGACGTGCTCGGCTACGAGCGCCCGGTGCGGCTGCGGCAGCGCAGCGAGGGCCTGGTCGGCCTGATCACCCCGGAGCTGGAGAACCCCATATTCCCGGCGCTGGCCCAGGTCATCGGCCAGGCACTGACCCGCCAGGGCTACACACCGGTCCTCGCCACCCAGACGCCGGGCGGCTCCACGGAGGACGAGCTGACCGAGATGCTGGTCGACCGCGGGGTCGCCGGCATCATCTACGTCTCCGGACTGCACGCCGACACCACCGCCGACATGCAGCGCTACGAGCGACTGCGCGCGCAGGGCGTGCCGTTCGTCCTCGTCGACGGTTTCTCCTCGCAGGTGCAGGCGCCGTTCATCTCCCCCGACGACCGGGCCGCGATGAGCCTCGCGGTCACCCACCTCGTCTCGCTCGGCCACACCAGGATCGGACTGGCCCTCGGGCCGAAGCGGTTCGTGCCGGTGCAGCGCAAGATCGAGGGGTTCGTGCGCACCGTCCAGGAGCAGTTGGGCCTGAGCGCCGAGACCGTGGAGAAGGAACTGGTCCAGCACTCGCTGTACACCCTGGAGGGCGGTCAGGCGGCGGCTGCCGCGCTCATCGCGCGGGAGTGCACGGCGGTGGTCTGCGCCAGCGACATGATGGCGCTGGGCGCCATACGCGCGGCGCGGCAGCAGGGCCTGGACGTGCCCAGGGACATCTCGGTCGTCGGCTTCGACGACTCGCCGCTGATCGCCTTCACCGACCCGCCCCTGACGACGGTCCGCAAGCCGGTCCCGGCGATGGGGCAGGCGGCGGTGCGCACCCTGCTGGAGGAGGTCGGCGGGACCCCCGCGCCGCACAGCGAGTTCGTCTTCATGCCGGAGCTGGTGGTACGCGGTTCGACGGCGTCCGCACCGGGCGAGCGGCCCCGCCCCTGACTCCTGTCGGGGTCGCGGGTCCGGGCCGGATGCGGGTCGGACCGACCTGGGGGATGATCGGTGGCAGAAGGCTTTTCTGGCAGACTTCATGCCTATGGGTGACGCGACCGTGAGGACTGGGGAACGCCTTGAGGACGGCGTTCCGCACCCCGTCACCAGGACGACGGGGAAGGGACTCCTGCGCCGGCTGCGCACCCCGCGTCGGCCACGCCTGTGGTTCGAGATCCTGCTGATCGCGCTCAGTTACTGGACGTACTCCCTGGTCCGCAACGCGGTGCCGGAGCAGCGGACGGCGGCGCTGCGCAACGCCGACTGGATCTGGCGCGTCGAGCAGCAGCTCGGCATCGCCGTCGAGGAGAGCGTCAACCACGCCGTGAACTCGGTGACCTGGCTGATCGTCGGCATGAACTACTACTACGCCACGCTGCACTTCGTGGTGACGCTCGGTGTCCTGGTGTGGCTCTACCGCAGCCATCCCGGCCGTTACGCGGCGACCCGGCTGGTCCTGTTCGCGACGACCGGTGTGGCCCTGGCCGGCTACTACCTGTATCCGCTCGCGCCTCCCCGGCTGATGAACGGCGGGCACTTCATCGACACGGTGATGGTCCACGAGACCTGGGGGTCGATGGCCTCCGGGGACCTGAAGAACATGTCCAACCAGTACGCCGCGATGCCGTCGATGCACATCGGGTGGTCGGTGTGGTGCGGACTGACGGTCTTCGCGCTGGCGTCGGTGCCGTGGGTGCGGGTGCTGGGGATGGTGTACCCGGTGCTGACGCTGGTGGTGATCGTGGCGACGGCGAACCACTTCTGGCTGGACGCGGTGGGGGGTGTGGCGTGCCTGGCCTTCGGCTACGCGGTGGCTGTCGCGTGGTACGGGAGGCTGCCGTACGCGCTGCCGCGTCTCGTGCCGGCCGCCGCGCGGCGAAGGGCGTGGTCGCCGGGGCGGGCGTAGCCCGCGGCCACGGGCCGCCGTGCCCGCGGCCGGCCGTGCCCGCGGCCGGGCGGCCTCACGCGTAGAACAGCTCCTCCACCACCGTCCGGGCCCGGCGGGCCGTGCGGCGGTACTCGTCGAGCATGTCGCCCGCGTGGCCCGAGCCGTGGCCGAGGTAGCGGCCGACGGCCGCCAGTTCCCGGGGGTCCGTCGGGAAGGTGTCCCCGGCCCGGCCGCGCACCAGCATCACCGCGTTGCGCACCCGCGTCGCCAGCACCCACGCCTCGTCGAGGATCTCGGCGTGCTCGGCCGACACGAACCCCGCGTCCCGGGCGGCGGCCAGCGCCGTGCGCGTCCCGGTGGTGCGCAGCCCGGCGACCTCGTGCCCGTGCCGCAACTGGAGCAACTGCACGGTCCACTCCACGTCGGAGAGCCCGCCGGGCCCGAGTTTGGCGTGCAGTTTGGGGTCGGCGCCGCGCGGCAGCCGCTCGGACTCCATGCGGGCCTTCAGCCGCCGGATCTCCCGCACGGCGTCCTCGGTGAGCCCGCCTGCCGGGTAGCGCAGGGGGTCGACCAGCTCGATGAAACGCCGCCCCAGGTCCTCGTCCCCGGCGACGAACTCGGCCCGCAGCAGGGCGTGCGACTCCCACCCGAGGGACCAGCGCCGGTAGTAGGCCTCGTACGACTTCAGGGTCCGCACCAGCGGCCCCGACCTGCCCTCGGGCCGCAGGTCGGCGTCGATCAGCAGCGGCGGGTCGGCGCTGGGCACCTGGAGCAGGCGGCGCATCTCGGAGACGACCTTGTTGGCGGCGTCCCCCGCCTCCCGCTCGCCCACCCCGTCGCGGGGCTCGTGCACGAAGAGCACGTCCGCGTCGGAGCCGTAGCCCAGCTCGCGTCCCCCGAAGCGGCCCATGCCGATGACCGCGAAGCGGGTCGGCAGGACGTCGCCCCACCGGTCCCGCACCACCGCCCGCAGCGTGCCCGCCAGGGTCGCCGCCGTCAGGTCGGACACCGCGCCGCCGACCAGGTCCACCAGGGCGCCCTGGTCGGCCTCGACGGGCTGCGCCTCGGTGCCGTAGGAGCCGACGATGTCGGCGGCGGCCGTGCGGAACAGTTCCCGGCGCCGCACGCCGCGCACCGCGGTGACGGCCTGTACGGCGTCGTCGGCGCGGCGGACCGCGGCGAGGGTCTCCTGCTCCAGGGCGGCCCGGCCGCGCGGCCGCAGTCCCCCGGCGACGCCGTCGCCGAGCAGCGCGACGGCCTCCGGGGCCCGCATCAGCAGGTCGGGGGCGAGCCGCCCGGCGGACAGGACCCGGGCGAGGTTCTCGGCGGCGGCGCCCTCGTCGCGCAGCAGCCTGAGGTACCAGGGGGTGGTGCCGAGCGCGTCGGAGACCTTGCGGAAGTTGAGCAGCCCGGTGTCCGGGTCGGCGGAGTCGGCGAACCAGCCGAGCAGCACGGGCAGCAGGGTGCGCTGGATGGCCGCCTTGCGCGTGACGCCGGACGCCAGCGCCTCCAGGTGCCTGAGCGCGGCGGCCGGGTCGGCGTACCCGAGGGCGACCAGGCGCTCCCGGGCGGCCTCGGGGCTCAGCCGGGCCTCGCCGGGGGCGAGCTGGGCGACGGCGTCGAGCAGCGGCCGGTAGAACAGCTTCTCGTGCAGCCGGCGCACGACGGAGGCGTGCCGCTTCCAGGCGCGCAGCAGCCCGCTCACCGGGTCGGTGCGCAGGCCCAGCGAGCGGCCGAGGCGGCGCAGGTCGGCCTCGTCCTCGGGGACGAGGTGGGTGCGGCGCAGCCGGTGGAGCTGGATGCGGTGCTCCATGGAGCGCAGGAAGCGGTACGCCTCCTCGAGCTGGGCGGCGTCGGTCCGGCCGACGTAGCCGCCGGC
Source organism: Streptomyces sp. NRRL F-5650 (assembly GCF_000721365.1). Taxonomy (NCBI): domain Bacteria; kingdom Bacillati; phylum Actinomycetota; class Actinomycetes; order Kitasatosporales; family Streptomycetaceae; genus Streptomyces; species Streptomyces sp. NRRL F-5650. The sequence continues at coordinate 44,877 of NZ_JOGV01000034.1, forward strand.
GGCGAGGGCCTCCAGCGCGTCCAGGGTCGTGCCGCTGTGCAGGGAGGTGTCGGCCCGCCCGTGCACGAGCTGGAGGAGCTGCACGGCGAACTCGACGTCCCTGAGGCCGCCGGGGCCGAGCTTGAGCTGCCGGTCGACCTCGGCGACGGGGATGGTCTCCACCACCCGGCGGCGCATCTTCTGCACGTCCGGGACGAAGTTCTCGCGGTCGGCGGCCTGCCAGACCAGGGGCTGGAGCGCGGCGACGTACTCGGCGCCGAGTCCCGGGTCGCCGGCCACCGGGCGGGCCTTGAGCAGCGCCTGGAACTCCCAGGTCTTGGCCCAGCGCTGGTAGTAGGCGACGTGGCTGCTGAGGGTGCGCACCAGGGGGCCGTTGCGCCCCTCGGGGCGCAGGTTGGCGTCGACGGGCCAGATGGAGCCCTCGACGGTCGTCTCGGAGCAGATCCGCATCATGTGCGAGGCGAGCGCGGTCGCGGACCGCAGCGCCTTGGCCTCGTCGGCGTCGGGGCCGGTGTCCGCCGCCTCGCCGACGAAGATCACGTCGACGTCGGAGACGTAGTTCAGCTCGTGGCCGCCGCACTTGCCCATCGCGATCACCGCGAGCCGGCACCGCGCCGCGTCCTCGGGCGCGGCCGCCTCGGCGAGGGCCAGGGCGGCGCGCAGGGTGGCGGTGGCGAGGTCGGCCAGCTCGGCGGCGGTCTCGGCGACGTCGATGGTGCCGCACACGTCGCGGGCGGCGATGGACAGCAGGCAGCGCCGGTAGGCGACGCGCAGGGAGACCGGGTCGGTGGCCTCGGCGAGCCCCCGCTCGAACTCCTCGACCCCGCGGTGCAGGTCCCGCGGCTCGAACGTCACCAGGGCCTGCCAGTCCCCGGCGTGCCGGGCGAGGTGGTCGCCGAGCGCCTCGCTGGCGCCGAGCACCCCGAGGAGACGGTCGCGCAGCGGCTTGGCCGCTATCAGGGTGTCCAGCAGCTCCCGCCGGGCGGTGGGGCCGGGCTGCGCCTCCAGGAGCCGTACCAGCCCGTGCAGGGCCAGGTCGGGGTCGGCGGTGGCGCCCAGCGCGTCGAGCAGGACGGGATCGGCGCGCAGCTCGGCCAGCTCGGCGCCGTCGAGGAGCCGTTCGGCGGCGGAGGGGTCGGTGAACCCGTGCCGCAGCAGCCGCGTGAAGGTACTGCTCCTGCGCCCCGGCGCCGTCATCTCGGCCTCCTGTCGGACTGTGCGGGCCACGTGCCCTGGGGATCAAGGTCGTACAGGTGAGCGTAACCGGGCAGCGGCGGGTGAGCTCCGAAGAGTGACGCTTCCCGGTCCCGGTGGTCCGGGCCGGGCCCGTGGGTCATGTTGTACCCGAACGGACCGGCACAACGGACAAAGGCACCACAGGGGCCGAAGGAGTCACGCATGGACTTCACGCTCGAAGTCATCCCCCTTCCCGTCACCGACGTCGACCGCGCGCGGGACTTCTACCGCGACAAGGTCGGCTTCCACGTCGACGTCGACGTCGACCTCATGCCCGGGAAGCGCATCGTCCAGCTCACTCCCCCGGGTTCCGGCTGCTCGATCGCCCTGGGTGACGCGCCCTGGGACATGGCGCAGGGCGGGCCCCGGCCGCAGCCGGGTTCCTACCAGGCCCTCACGCTCTGCGTCGGCGACATCAAGGCGGCCCACGCGGAGCTGACGGCGCGGGGCCTGGAGGTCTCGGAGCCGGTCCAGTACGCCCCCGACGACGGGGCGACCTTCATGTACTTCCAGGACCCGGACGGCAACGGCTGGGCGATCCAGGAGTACCGGCGCCGCGTGACCGAACCGCTGCACAAGGTGCTGGCCGACCTCCGGCACGGCTGACGACCGGCGGCGCGGCCCGGCCGGGGCGGGCACGGGGCGGTTCGCCCTCACGGCCGCGGTTTCGCGCCCCGCTCGGCCAGCAGGTCGGCCATCAGCCGGATCTCCGACTCCTGCGACTCCACCATGCCCCGGGCCAGCCGCTTCTCCACGCCGACCGTGCACCGCTCGACGCACCCCTTCGCCATGTGGACGCCGCCCTTGTGGTGCTCGGTCATGAGCTGGAGGTAGTAGACCTCGGCCTGCCTGCCGTTCAGCGTCCCGAGCTTCTTCATCTCGGCGTCGGTGGCCATCCCCGGCATCAGCGAGCCCTCACCGGCCGAGGGCGCGTCGCCCATGCCCATCCAGGTCATCGGCGGGTCGGACGACACCTTGGGCAGCGCCCACAGGTCGAGCCAGCCGATCAGCATGCCGCGCTGGTTGGCCTGGGTCTGCGCGATGTCGTACGCGAGCCGCCGCACCTCCTCGTCGTCGGTGCGGTCGCGGACGACGTACGACATCTCCACGGCCTGCTGGTGGTGGACCGACATGTCCCGGGCGAATCCGGCGTCCGCGGAGCCGGCGGCCGGCACCTCGCTTCCGCCGTCGTCCCCGGCGACCGCGTAGGTGATGCCGCCGGCCGCGACGAGCACCGCCGCCGCGGCCCCGACGGTCCACCCGGTCCGTTTCGGGGTCACTGGGACAGCCCGTTGGTGCACGCGGCCCCCGGCTCGGGGGTCTGCTCGCCCTGGACGAACTTCTCGAAGAACTTGTCCACGTTCGGGTCGTCGGCACCGGTCACCGTGCGCTGGTGCCCCCAGGCGGACAGCACGATCGGGTCCTTCTGCTTGTCGTCGGGGCTCATCAGCGAGTACGGGGTCTTCTTGACCTTGGCGGCCAGCTTCTCGACGTCGGCCTCGGGCGCCTTGTCGGTGTACGTCACCCAGACGGCGCCGTGCTCCAGGGAGTGCACGGCGTTCTCGTTGTTCAGCGGCTTGGTGTAGACGTCGCCGTTGCAGTTCATCCACACCTGGTTGTGGTCGCCGCCGACGGGGGGTTCGACGGGGTAGGTCACCTTCTCGGTGACGTGGTTGCGGCCCAGGTCGCCGTCCCAGGTGCGCAGTCCGTCCGCGCCGGTGACGAACTTGCCGGAGGTCTTCGTCCCGTCGCCCTTGGACTCCATGCCGTCGGAGTCGTCCGACTGCGACCGTACGAGGACGACGCCGCCGACGACGAGACCGGCGACGACCACGGTGCTGAGCGCGATCGCCAGGATCTTCCTCCGGCGGTCGCGGGCCTCCTCGGCACGCCGCATCTCGGCTATGCGGGCCTGGCGCGCCGTGCTGCTGCTCTTCTTGGCGGAACCCATGGGGTGCTGCCCTTCTGGGAAGGAATCTCGGGACGGAGGAGCGGTGAGGGTCCGCTGATCGTAATGGCGCGGGGCCCGTCCTTCGTAGGGCGGGCACAGGATCTGTCGCGGCCGGGGCCCAGGAATGGCCCGATCGAACAGGTGGCCTCTACGCTGCGGTCACGGGGTGGGCCGGTGAGACAGGTCGGCAACGCCCACGCAATGGCGCTGTGGTGTGATGCTCACGTGCCCGACCGCCTCCCGCCGTACCGGAGACAGGCGGCCTGACCAGCAAGGATGGGGAAGCGGAAGATGGACAAGCAGCAGGAGTTCGTGATCCGGACGCTGGAGGAGCGCGACATCCGGTTCGTACGTCTGTGGTTCACGGACGTACTGGGCTTCCTCAAGTCCGTGGCCGTGGCCCCGGCCGAGCTGGAGCAGGCCTTCGACGAGGGCATCGGTTTCGACGGCTCCGCGATCGAGGGCTTCGCCCGGGTCTACGAGTCCGACATGATCGCCAAGCCGGACCCGTCGACGTTCCAGGTCCTGCCCTGGCGCGCGGAGGCCCCCGGCACGGCCCGCATGTTCTGCGACATCCTCATGCCGGACGGCTCGCCGTCCTTCGCGGACCCCAGGTACGTGCTCAAGCGCGCCCTGGCCCGCACCTCCGACCTGGGCTTCACCTTCTACACGCACCCCGAGATCGAGTTCTTCCTGCTGAAGGACAAGCCGGTCGACGGCTCGGTGCCGACCCCCGCCGACAACTCCGGCTACTTCGACCACACCCCGCAGAACATCGGCATGGACTTCCGCCGCCAGGCGATCACGATGCTGGAGTCGATGGGCATCTCGGTGGAGTTCTCCCACCACGAGGGCGCCCCGGGCCAGCAGGAGATCGACCTGCGCTACGCGGACGCGCTCTCCACGGCCGACAACATCATGACGTTCCGCCTGGTCATGAAGCAGGTGGCGCTGGAGCAGGGCCTCCAGGCCACGTTCATGCCGAAGCCGTTCTCGGAGTACCCCGGCTCGGGCATGCACTCGCACCTGTCCCTCTTCGAGGGCGACCGCAACGCGTTCTACGAGTCCGGCGCCGAGTACCAGCTCTCGAAGGTCGGCCGCTCCTTCATCGCGGGCCTGCTGCGGCACGCGGCGGAGACGTCCGCGGTCACCAACCAGTGGGTGAACTCCTACAAGCGCATCTGGGGCGGCACGGAGCGTACGGCGGGCGCGGGCGGCGAGGCGCCGTCGTACATCTGCTGGGGCCACAACAACCGCTCGGCCCTGGTCCGCGTCCCGATGTACAAGCCCGGCAAGACCGGCTCGGCCCGCGTCGAGGTCCGCTCCATCGACTCCGGCGCCAACCCGTACCTCACCTACGCCGTCCTGCTGGCCGCCGGCCTCAAGGGCATCGAGGAGGGCTACGAACTCCCGCCGGGCGCCGAGGACGACGTCTGGGCCCTGTCCGACGCGGAACGCCGCGCCCTGGGCATCGAGCCCCTCCCCCAGAACCTGGGCGAGGCCCTGGCCCTGATGGAACGCAGCGACCTGGTCGCCGAGACCCTGGGCGAGCACGTGTTCGACTTCTTCCTCCGCAACAAGCGCCAGGAGTGGGAGGAGTACCGGTCCCAGGTCACCGCGTTCGAACTGCGGAAGTCACTGCCGGTGCTGTAGGGCGGACCGGGGGTGCGCCGGACGGCCGCCCCGCGGACCGGGGGTGCGCCGGACGGCCACCCCCGGTTCAGTCGTGCGGGACCTCCTCGGTCACGGTCTCACCGAACCGCCACGAGCCCCGGTTTCCCAGGGCCTCCGCGCGCAGCCCCATTTCCCAGGCGATGCGCGCGGCCCGCTGCTGGGGGACGTCGGGGTACTCCTCGGGCTGGACCTTGACACAGCCGCGCCGGTCGGTGGGTTGGGTGCGCAGCACTTCGCGCAGCTTCTGCTCCTGCTCATCCGGCGTGCTGGAGTCGCCGGTGACGTGCCGGTGCACCGTGCCCGCGCCGGCAGGGCGCTTGCGTTCCTCCCGCCGGCTCGCGGCGTCCGAGCCGCGCCATGCCATCCACCCGACCGCACCGAGCGCGGCGAGACCTGCCGCCCCCGCGCCGATCAGCTCACCGGTGGCGTCCGCCTGCCCCGGCGTCCGGGGGCGGAGTGCGCCTTCCGGGTCCGCGATCACGGTCAGTTCCTGGCCGACGTCGTAGAGGTCGGTCGTCGTCTCCAGCTCCGGCCCGGGCACGCGGGAGCCGTCCTTGCGCCGCAGCTCGTAGTGGGAGTGGCGGGCCTTGCGTCCCTCAGCCGGGTCGAGCCGCTCCTTCACCACCGTGGCCGTGACCTCTTCGCCGCGCTGCTGCAGGGTCAGGTCGTCGCGCCCCAGGTCGAAGACGTACACCGACATCACCGAGGTGACCACGACGAACAGCGCCGCGTACGTGCCGGACTCCCGGGCACCGAGCCCGCGGATCAGGGCGAGGAGCAGCAGTCCGTGCACGACCCACAGAGCGGTCTCGACGAAGGGCCCGGTTCCGCCGACGAGGAGGAACATCGCCGCGATCACGGCGATCGTGTAGCAACCGATGCCGACCGCGAGCAGGACGGGATGCTTCGCACGCCTCCCGCGGGCCTCGTTCCGTGCCTGCCGCACACTGGTCACGCTCAACGAGCGGCCCCCGCGGGCACCTTCCACAGGCGTACGCCGTGGTTCGCCCCGGGGTTGTCCGGGGGGCCGTACTCGTCCGGGGCGCCGGAGTCGTCGTCGGGCTCGTCGACGCCGCCGAGGGTGGTGCCGGCGAGGAGGCGACCGTCGGGGCTGAAGGCCAGCTCCTGGATCTCGTCGTCGCCGTAGCCGCTGTCGTCGTCGGACAGGATGGCGCTCGGCCTGCGGTCGGCCAGGTTCCACAGCAGCACCCCGCCGTCGGCGGTGACGGCGAGGCTCCGGCCGTCGGGGCTGAAGGCCAGGTCCCGGGCCTCGACGCGGTCGTTGGCGAGGGTTGCCTCGAGGCGGCCCGTGGCCACGTCCCACAGCCGGACGTCGCTGTGCGGTCCGCCGGTGGCGAGGGTCTTGCCGTCGGGACTGAACGCGACGGCGTAGGTGACGTCGTCGAGGGCGAGGGTGCGGCGGGGGTCGCCCTGGCCGCGGGGCTCCGGGTCGATCCGGGTCAGGTCCCACAGCTTGGCCGGCTCGTTGTTCGGGTAGCTGCGCCTGTCGGAGGGGTCGCCGACGGTGGCGAGGGCCTTCCCGTCGGGGCTGAACGCCACGTCCGTCGTGCGCACCTCCTGTGTGAAGTGGGCACGCGCCTCCTCGCTGCGGCTGTCGACGTCCCACAGTTCGGAGCCGACGATGTCGCCGAGGGCGATCCGCTTGCCGTCGGGGCTGAGGGCGATGGCGTACGCGTGTTCCTCGATGCGGCGGATCTCCCTGCGCCCCGCCACGTCCCAGACGCCGACCAGGTTGTTGTAGGTCCTCGCGGCCAGCGTCTTCCCGTCGGCACTGAACGCCACGTTGAGGACGCTCATCGGCCCCCCGCCGGTCCTTCTCGGTGAGCGTGGCGCTCACCTTGCGCGTGGTGACGTCCCAGAGCCTGATCCTGCCGTCCTCGCCGCCGGTGGCGAGCGTCCTTCCGTCCCGGCCGAACGCGATGCCGGTGCTCCCCTCGGCGAAGATGTCGGTCGCCGCGACGACGGGGTAGGGCTGCTTCTTCTTCGAGGGGCCGTCCGAGGACGGCAGCAGCACCGCGACCAGTACGGCGACCAGGGCGACGACCCCGACGACGCCGAGCAGGGCGGCGTACGGCGGTGTGGACGGGGGCGCGAGGCCGGTGTCCGGGGCCGGGGTGCGCGCCGGGGCGGTGGCGGTGGGCGCGTCCGGGCCGGTCGCCGGGGGCGCGGAGACGACGGTGGGGGTGCGGCCGTCGTCGAACTCCCCGTTCGCGGCCCGGCCGCAGAGCCGGACCACGTCGGCGGGCGTCGGCCGCCGGGCCGGGTCCTTCTCCAGGCAGAGCGCCACGACGCCGCGCACGGACTCGGGACAGCCGTCGAGGTCGGGGGCCGCTTCGAGGATCCGGTACGCCACGCCGTGGTCACTGCCGCCGCCGAACGCGAGCCGTCCGGTGGCGGCGAAGTGGGCGACGAGGCCGAGCGCGAAGACGTCACCGGCCTCGGTGACCTCCTGCCCCCGGATGTACTCGGGTGCCATGTAGGCGGGGGTCCCCGCGCGCATCCCCGTGGCGGTCAGGGCGGTGACGTCCGCGGCGCGGGCGATGCCGAAGTCGATGACCTTGGGCCCGTCCGAGGTGAGGACGATGTTGGAGGGCTTCAGGTCGCGGTGGATCACTCCGGCGGCGTGGATCGCCTCCAGCGCCTCGGCGACTCCGGCCGTCAGCGCGAGCACCTCGGCGGCGGGCAGCGGTCCCCGTTCGCCGACGGCCTGCTGGAGGGAGGGCCCGGGGGCGTAGGCCGTGGCCAGCCAGGGCTCGTCGGCGTCCAGGTCCGCCGCGACGACGGGCACGGTGTAGAGACCCTGCACGCGCCGGGCCGCCGCGACCTCCAGCGCGAACCGCCTGCGGAACTCCGGGTCGGCGGCGTACGCCCGGTGGACGACCTTGACGGCCACGGCGCTCCCGGCGGGCGTACGTCCGAGGTAGACGCGGCCCATCCCGCCCTCGCCCAGCAGCCGCTCCAGCCGGTAGTGACCGATCTCGGCGGGTATGCCGCCGGCGGGGCGGGAGGCACGGTCCGTCATTCCGCGAGCGTCCCGGCCACGAACCTCGTCCACGTCGCCGGGCCGACGGCGAGGCGGGGGCCGTCCGGGCGCTTGGAGTCGCGGATGTGGACGGTGGCGGGCGTTCTCGCCACCTCGACGCAGTCGCTGGGGTTGCTGGTGTCGCTGTAGCTGCTCTTGAACCATGCCAGGTCGGCGAGGTGTACGGATGTGTCCTTACCGGTCATGTCTCCCCCAGCAGTTGTTGGATGAAGGCCACCGACTCCCTGACGGGCAGCGCCTCGGCCCGGATACTGCCATAACGCAGTTCGAGGATGCGCAACTGCCGGGGGTCCGTGACCGGCCGACCGCCGAACTCGTCGTCGGCGCGGCCGACCGCGGTGCCGTCGTCGAACTTGAGCACCTGCATCCGCCCACCTCCCGGATGGTCACCGCGGGACGTCGGCATCACCTGGATCTCCACGTGCCGCAACTGCTGCACTTCCAGCAGGTGTTCGAGCTGGCGCCGCAGAACCATCATGCCTCCCACCGGCCGCCTGAGGGTCGCCTCCTCCTGGACAAAACTGAGTTCCGGCGCCGGGTCCCGTTCGAGCATCGCCTTGCGGCCCATCCGTGCGGCGACAGCGCTCTCCACCTCGTCGTCGGTGAGGGCCGGTCGCCGCCGGCCCAGCAGTGCCCGCGCGTACTCCTCGGTCTGGAGAAGCCCGTGCAGGCTGTAGCTGCCGTAGGAAAGCGACTCGACGGCCCGCGACTCCAGCTTCGCCAGGTCCCGCACCTGTTTGGGGTACCGGACCTTCTTCACGTCCTCCCAGGCCGCGGCGATGAGGCCGCCCGCCCGCAGCACCTGGTCGGCCTTCTCCAGGTACTCGCGCCGGGGGATCCGTTTCCCGCCCTCCACCTTGTAGACGAGGTCCTCCCCGTAGCCGACGGCCACCCCGAAGTCGCCCGCCCGCAGGCCCACCGCCTCGCGGCGCAGCCTCAACTGCCTCCCCACGGTGGTGAGGACGGCCACGCCCCACTCGTCGTCCGGGTCGACCTCCCAACCCGGCTCGTCCGCCTCGCCGTTCACCGACATCCGCACCCCTCCGTCCCACGCGTCGTATCGCGACGTGCGACACGGTAGAGGGAACGGCGACGCTGTGTGACGGGATGCGGTCACCCCGTCACCCGGACGTGCTGTCAGGGCAAGGCCGGTACGAGGGGTTCGACCTGGCGGAGGGTGGGGGCCGGGACACCCTGCACGCGGTGTTCGCCACCGGTCACAACACCCTCGCGCCGAGCGCGGGCGCCCGGCGGCGACCCGATAGCCGGACGCCTCGGGAACGGCCGTGGGCGGGTGCCGGGCGACAGACCCGTGCCGGGCACCGAGCATCGCCCGCACGCCCCGCACCCGGGTCACCCCCGCACCGGCGCGTCAACCGCGTACCGGCGCGTCACCGCCGTACCGCCTCCGTCTCCTCCGGCACGTGACCCGCGACCACGCGCTCGCGGACGGGTGCCGGGGCGAGGGAGGCGCGGCGGCGGTCCACCGCCCATGCCGTGCCCGCGACCGCGAGGCCCAGGACCGCGAGGGCGGCGCCCGCCGTCGCCGGGGAGGTGGCCCCGAATCCGGCGGCCAGGGCGAGGCCGCCGATCCAGGCGCCGCCGGCGTTGGCCAGGTTGAAGGCGGCCTGGTTGGCGGAAGAGGCGAGGGAGGGGGCGGCCGCGGCCTTCTCCATCACCATCAACTGGAGCGGGGACCCGGTGACGAAGGCGGCCATGCCGAGCAGGGCCACCGACGCGGCCGCCGTGACCGGCGTGCGCATCAGCAGGGGGAACAGCCCCAGCACCACGACGAGGGAGACCAGGCCCCCGAAGAGCGTGCCGCGCAGGGAGTGGTCGGCCAGGCGTCCGCCCAGCAGGTTGCCCGCGGTGGCGCCGACGCCGAAGAGGGCGAGCAGCAGCGTCACGCTGGTCTCGGCGAACCCGGCGGCGTCGGTGAGCATCGGGGTGATGTAGCTGTACGCGGCGAAGAGCGCGCCGAAGCCCGCGACCGTCGTGCCCAGCGCCAGCCAGACGGGCAGGGAGCGCAGGGCGGCCAGTTCGCCGCGCAGGCCGGCCGTGGGGGCGGGGGCGTGGTCGCGCGGGACGAGGACGGCCAGCGCCGCCATCGCCGCCACGCCGATCGCGCTCACGCCGAGGAAGGTGGCCCGCCAGCCGAGGTGCTGGCCCATGGCGGTGGCGGCGGGGACGCCGACGATGTTGGCGACGGTGAGGCCGAGGAACATCAGGGAGACGGAGCGGGCCCGGCGTTCCGGCGCGACCATGCCGGTGGCGACGACCGCGCCGACGCCGAAGAAGGCGCCGTGCGGCAGTCCGCTGACGAAGCGGGCGGCCAGCAGGGAGACCTCGCCGGGTGCGACGGCCGACAGGGCGTTGCCGAGGACGAAGAGTGCCATCAGGCCGATGAGGACCGTGCGGCGGGACATCCGGGTCGTCGCCGCGGCGAGCAGCGGGGCGCCGACGACGACGCCGATCGCGTAGGCGGAAACGAGGTGACCGGCGGTGGGGACGGAGATACCCAGGTCGTCCGCGACGTCGGGCAGCAGGCCCATCATCACGAACTCGGTGGTGCCGATGCCGAAGGCGCCCACGGCGAGGGCGAGCAGGGCCAGGGGCATGAAGGGTCTCGCCTTTCGAGAGCGGAGTGCGTACGGGTGAGGGGGACGACTGTATGTTCCCGTACGGAACAAAGACTCTCAGGGCGGGTATTCCGCAGGCGAATTTCAGGAGTCCGTTGTGTCGACCTTCACACGCGCGGCGATCGGAAGGTGGTCGCTGCCGGTCGCCGGGAGGGTCCAGCTCGTCGTGGGTTCGACGCCGGTGACCAGGATCTGGTCGATGCGGGCCATCGGGAAGGACGCGGGCCAACTGAAGCCGAAGCCGTCGCCCACGGCACCCTGCGGGGACCGCAGTTGCGCGGTGATGGCGGTGAGCGAGCGGTCGTTCATCGTGCCGTTCAGGTCGCCGAGGAGGATCTTGCGGGGCAGCTTCTCGTGGGAGATGGCCGCACCGAGGGCCTCGGCGCTCCGGTCCCGCTGCCGCGCGGTGAACCCGGCCTCCAGCTTCACCCGTACGGAGGGCAGGTGGGCGACGTAGACGGCGATCTGCCCGGACGGGGTGGTGACGGTGGCGCGCATCGCGCGCTTCCAGCCCATCTCGATGTCGACCGGCCGCACCGCGCTGATCGGGTACTTGCTCCACAGCCCGACAGTGCCGACGACCGCGTGGTGGGGGTACTTCTCCTCCAGCGCCTTCTCGTACGTCGGCACGGCGGACGCCTTCAGCTCCTCCAGGGCCAGTACGTCGGCGCCGGCCGCGGCGACGGCGCGGGCGGTGCCCGCCGGGTCGGCGTTGTCGGCGTTGACGTTGTGCGTGGCCACGGTGAGGTCGCCGCCGGAGCCGGTCTTGTCGAAGAGCAGACCGCCGAAGAGGTGGAGCCACACGCTCACCGGCAGCACCAGCGCGATCAGCGCCGTCGCCGACTTGCGCACCAGGGCGATCACCAGCAGGACGGGGACCAGCAGGCCGAACCACGGCAGGAAGGTCTCCGTGAGGCTGCCGAGGTTGCCGATGGTGTTGGGGATGCGCGAGTGGGCCGCCATGACCGCGGCCAGGAGGATCGCGACGACGGCGGTGACCAGGCCCCGGCGCCAGATCCGGCGGTCGCCGCGCCAGCCGCCGACCACCCGGCCGAGCAGGCGCCGAATCCGGGTCCCGCGGCGCTCGGGGCCCGAGTCGCCGCTGTCCGTATCCGTCATGTACGCCTGCTGCGCCATACCGTCGCCTCACTGCCTGCCGTGCACACCGTCGCCCCTGTGACTCAGCACCATAGGGGATGATCGGTTCCGATCCCGCCGTCCCTCGACGGCCGTACGGGCACGAGGACGAACGGGCCGCTCCGGGGAGTTCCTCCCGGCGCCCGGAGGTGCCCTTCTGTGACAGAACGGGCACATTTCGCCCCGTGGGCCCGGCCTGCCGCGTGACGAGGGCCCCACTAGCCGCCGGCCCGCTCCGGGTGCCACCATGGAAGGGATCCGGGGACGCCGTCAGGGCGCCTCGAGATGACATGAAGGAGCCGTGCCATGACGCAGCTTCCGGCTGCCCAGACGCCGCAGCCCAAGCCCGCCGAGGGGAACAGGGCGCTGTACGGCGGCAAGACCAACCGCCGAATCACCGTCCGGGACATCACCGCCGCCAAGGAGCGCGGCGAGAAGTGGCCCATGCTCACCGCGTACGACGCGATGACCGCCTCGGTCTTCGACGAGTCCGGCATCCCCGTGATGCTCGTCGGCGACTCCGCGGGCAACTGCCACCTCGGCTACGAGACCACCGTGCCGGTCACGCTGGACGAGATGACGATGCTCTCGGCCGCGGTCGTACGGGGCACCAGCCGCGCCCTGATCGTGGGCGACCTGCCCTTCGGTTCCTACCAGGAGGGCCCGGTGCAGGCGCTGCGCTCGGCGACCCGGCTGGTCAAGGAGGCCGGGGTCGGGGCGGTCAAGCTGGAGGGCGGCGAGCGCTCGCACCGGCAGATCGAGCTGCTGGTGGAGTCCGGCATCCCCGTGATGGCGCACATCGGCCTCACCCCGCAGTCCGTCAACGCCATGGGCTACCGGGTGCAGGGCCGCGGCGAGGAGGCGGCCCAGCAGTTGCTGCGCGACGCCAAGGCGGTGCAGGACGCCGGCGCCTTCGCGGTCGTCCTGGAGCTGGTGCCGGCCGAGCTGGCCGCCGAGGTGACCCGGACGCTGCACATCCCGACGGTCGGGATCGGCGCGGGCCCGGACACGGACGCCCAGGTACTGGTGTGGACCGACATGCTCGGGCTGACCGGCGGCCGGGTGCCGAAGTTCGTCAAGCAGTACGCCGACCTGCGCAAGGTCATGGGCGACGCGGCGAAGGCGTACGCCGAGGACGTCGTCGGCGGGACCTTCCCCGCCGACGAGCACTCCGTCCACTAGCAGACCACCGCGGTACGACCCCGGCCCCCGCCGATCTTCCCCCGTCGGCGGGGGCCGGCGGTTTCTCCGGGCCTCCTCGCCGTCCGCCCCGGCCCTTGCGGCGCGGACGGCGGGGCGCTGTCGGCGGGATGTCGGTGGCGCCGGGCGGCTGTCGGCGCACTGTCGGCGGTTTGTCGGTGGCTCCTGCCATCGTCTGGGGCATGAAGCGAATCGACGACATCCCCCGGGCCGCGGACAGCGCGGTCACCGTGCGGGGGCTGGTCAAGCACTACGGCGAGACCAAGGCGCTGGACGGCGTCGACCTGGACGTGCGCGAGGGCACCGTGATGGGCGTGCTCGGACCGAACGGCGCCGGCAAGACCACCCTCGTGCGCATCCTGTCCACCCTCATCACCCCCGACTCCGGCCAGGCCCTCGTCGCCGGCTACGACGTCGTACGCCAGCCGCGGCAACTGCGCCGGGTCATCGGGCTGACCGGGCAGTACGCCTCCGTGGACGAGAAGCTCCCCGGCCGGGAGAACCTGTACATGATCGGCCGGCTGCTCGACCTGCCCCGCCGGGACGCCCGCGCCCGCGCCGACGAGCTCCTGGAGCGGTTCTCGCTCACCGAGGCCGCCAAACGGCCCGCGTCCACGTACTCCGGCGGCATGCGGCGCCGGCTCGACCTGGCCGCCTCCATGATCGGGCGCCCGGCGGTGCTGTACCTGGACGAGCCCACCACGGGTCTGGACCCGCGCACCCGCAACGAGGTGTGGGACGAGGTCAAGCGCATGGTCGGCGACGGCGTGACCGTGCTGCTCACCACGCAGTACATGGAGGAGGCCGAGCAGCTCGCCTCCGAGCTGACCGTCGTGGACCGCGGCAAGGTCATCGCGAACGGCGGCATCGAGGAGCTGAAGGCCAAGGTCGGCGGCCGTACCCTGCGGGTCCGCCCGGCCGACCCGCTCCAGCTCCGCCCGCTCGCCGCCTACCTGGACGAACTCGGCATCACCGGACTCGCCCGCACCACGGTGGACACCGAGCGCGGTGCCGTCCTGGTGCCGATCCTCAGCGACGAGCAACTGACGGCCGTCGTCGGCGCGGTGACCGCGCGCGGCATCACCGTCTCCGCCGTCACCACCGAACTGCCCAGCCTGGACGAGGTGTTCCTGTCCCTCACCGGCCACCGTGCCAGTGCCCCGCAGGACCCCGCGCCCGCCCCCGACGACGCCCGCGAGGAGGTCGCCGTATGAGCGCCGCCACCGCCACCCCGACCGCACCCGCCCCCGCCCTCGAACCCGACGGGCGGATCTCGCTGCGCGCGCACGTGCGGCACACCGGCGCCCTGGTCCGCCGCAACCTGCTGTGGATCCGGCAGGACCCGGAGTCGATGTTCGACGCGCTGCTGATGCCGGTCGTCTTCACCCTGCTGTTCGTGTACGTCTTCGGCGGCTCCATCGGCCAGGCCCTGGGCGGCGGACAGGACGGCTACGTCCAGTACGTGATCCCCGGCATGATCGCGATGATGAGCATGACCCTGTCCCAGGGCGTCGGCACCGGCTTCAGCCAGGACTTCAACTCCGGCGTCATGGACCGCTTCCGGTCGCTGCCGATCGGGCGCGGCTCGGTGCTGTTCGCGAAGATCGCGGTGGAGATGCTGCGGATGCTGTTCGCGACGACCGTGCTGATGATCGTCGCCGTCCTGGTCGGCTTCGACATCGACCGCTGGGCCGGGCTGTTCGCCGCGGTGGGCCTGTCGGCGGTGTTCGCCTCGTCCATCATGTGGGTGTTCATCACCCTGGGCGTGGTCCTGAAGAACGCCCAGTCCGTGCAGGCCATGGGCTTCCTGGTGCTGTTCCCGCTGCAGTTCGGCTCGTCGATCTTCGCGCCGACGCAGTCGATGCCGGGCTGGCTGCAGGCCTTCACCGACTACAACCCGCTGTCCACGCTCGCCGACGCGGCGCGCGGGCTGATGGTGGGCGGCCCGGTCGCGCACGACCTGTGGATCACGCTCGGCTGGTCGGTGGCGATCACCGCGGTGATGGCGCCGGTCGCCATCCACAAGTTCCGCACCAAGACCTGAGCGCGACGCGGACGCCGTACGGGTCAGACGAGGGCGACGGCCTCCTCCGCGGAGAGCCGGCCGCCCTCGGCGTACGCGGCGTCGTACGCCTCGGGGCCGAGCACCTCGCGCAGCCGTCCGGCGGCCCGCTCGCGCGCGTCCCGCTCCATGCCCGTCGCCACGTGCCCCGGCGGCAGCATCGCCTCCGCGGCGCCCATGCACCGGGCGCCGTCCGCGGCCGGGCGCCCGCCGTCCAGGCGGGCCATCGCCATCGCGGCGATGGCCAGGTAGGCGGAGCGCATGTGCGGGGCGACGGCCGCGGAGAGCGGGTCCTCGGCCCGCGCCAGCGCCTGGCGGGCCTTGGTCAGGCACTCCTCGTGCCGGCCCTCCAGGGTGTCGATCCAAGCCTCCGCGGCGAGGATGAAGGCGTCGAAGACCACGAAGTGGGCGGTGGAGAACTCCTCGCGCAGCAGCCGCAGTTGTTCGCCCGCCTCGGCGGTCCGCCCGGTCATGCCGAGTCGGCCGGCGAGGAACAGGCGGGCCGCGGGCATCGCGCCGTTGTGGCCCGTGCCGCGCGTGCGCTCGATGACGTCGCGCAGGATGCGCTCGCCCTGTTCGGCGTCGCCCGCCTCCAGGAGCACGCTGCCGAGGCGGGCGTCGAGGATCTCCACCTGGGCGCGGGCGCCGAGCCGTTCGGCGTGCCGGGCGGCGGCCCGGTAGTCGTCGGCGGCGCGTTCGTACGCGCCGATGCGCTCGTGGGCCTCGGCGCGCCCGGAGAGTGCCTCGGCCATGCCCCAGGCGTCGCCGAGGCGGCCGTAGATCTCCAGCGACTCGTCGGCGTCGCGGGCCGCGTCGCCCGCCCAGTTCGTGCGGTTGGCGAGCATGTTGGCGCGCATCTGCAGGGCGTTGGCCAGTTCCCACTCGAAGCCGGGGGTCTCGCGGCAGGTGCGCACCGTGGCGTCCATGATCTCGCGGAGCCGGGTCAGGTTTCCGGTGAGCATGACGGCGTAGAACCAGAGCAGGCCGGGGCTGGAGCAGGTCTGGGGCATTCCCGGCTCGTACGTGTCCCCGATGATGCGCAGCTTGCGCTGGGCCGCCGGGTTCTGCCACGCGTCCAGTTCGGTGTCCATGCAGGCCAGGTGGCCCAGGTGCACCCCGCGCCGGGCCTCGGCGAGGACCTCGCCGGTCATCGGGGGCGGGGCGGAGGTGCAGCGCTCCCACACCGGGCGGGCGGGGGTGACGGGATCCGTGAAGGGGTCCGGTCCGAGCGCCATGACCTCGACGAGCCAGTTCCGGGCCTCGACCCGCAGGTCGCGCATCTGCCAGTACCAGGACAGGGACAGCGCCAGGCACAGCGCCTCCTGCTCGTCGCGTTCGGCGACGGCGTGGCGCAGGGCGGTGCGCAGGTTCTCGTACTCGCGCTCCAGCCGTTCGATGGCGGCGAGTTGCCGCGGGCCGCGCAGCAACGGGTCGGTGGTGCGGGCGAGTTCGCGGTAGTACGTGAGGTGGGCGCGGGCGGCGGCGGGGCGGGCGCCCGCCTCGTCGAGACGCTCGCCGGCGTACTCGGCGACGGTCTCCAGGAGCCGGTAGCGCATGCCGTCGCCGTTGCTCCGGTCGGTCACGGGCGCGGCGACGACGAGGGACTTGTCGACGAGGGAACCGAGGGCGTCCAGCGCGGCGGGTCCGCACACGGCCTCGGCGGCGGCGAGGTCGCAGCCGCCCGCGAAGACCGACAGCCGCCCCAGTACGTCGCGCTCGTCGGCGTCGAGCAGTTCCCAGGACCAGTCGACGACCGCGCGCAGCGTCTGCTGGCGGGGCAGGACGGTGCGGCTGCCGGAGGTGAGCAGGCGGAAGCGGTCGTCGAGGCGGTCGGCGATCTGGCGCGGGGTGAGCATGCGGAGCCGGGCGGCGGCCAGTTCGATGGCCAGCGGCAGTCCGTCGAGGCGGCGGCAGATCTCGGCACAGGCGGCGGCGGTCGCCTCGTCGGCGTCGACGCGGAAGCCGGGGCGGGCGGCGGCGCCCCGGTCGGCGAGCAGCCGCAGCGCGGCGGGCTCGGGCAGCGGCTCCACGGGGCGCAGCGACTCCCCCGGTACGCCGAGGGGTTCGCGGCTGGTGGCGAGGACGGTGAGGTGGGGGCAGCGGGCCAGCAGCTCCTCGGTGAGGCGGGCGGCGGCCTCGACGACGTGCTCGCAGTTGTCGAGCACGATCAGCATGCGGCGCCGGCCGCAGTGCTCGACGAGCCGCTCGACGGCGGTGTCCTGTCCCTCCGAGGCGGTGACGGCCCGCATCTCCTCGGCGCCGGCGCGGTAGAGCACGGTCTCGCGGGCGCCGACGGCGGTCAGGACGGCCTCCGGTACGTCGGCGGGGTCGTCGACGGGCGCCAGCTCGGCCAGCCACACGCCGTCGGGCGCGGTGTCCCCGACCCCCTCGGCGGCCTCCTGCGACAGCCGCGTCTTGCCGGCGCCGCCGGGCCCGAGGAGCGTGACGAGCCGCGTGGCCGCCAGGTCGGCCCGCAGCGCCTCCACGTCGTCGTCCCGCCCGACGAAGGAGGTGAGCCGGGCCCTGAGGTTGCCCCGGGGGCGGGGCGGTACGGCACGAGGCGGCTCGGGCGGGGCGGGAGCGGCCGGCTCGGCGGGCGCCCGGCCGTCCGTGGGCGCCGCAGGCACGGTGAGGTCCAGCACCTCCGCGTGCAGGGCCCGCAGGTCCGGGCCCGGGTCCGTGCCGAGCTGGTCGGTGAGGTGGTGGCGTATCGCCTCGTAGGCGGCCAGGGCCTCGGCCGTGCGGCCGGTGTCGCGCAGCGCGCGCAGCCGCAGGGCCTGGAGGGGCTCGTCCAGGGGATGGGCGTCGCACAGGGCGGTCAGCTCGGGCAGGGCGCGCTCGGCCTCCCCCAGCTCCAGGGCGGCGGTGTGGCGGGCGCGCAGGGCGTCGAGGTGCCGGGTCTCCCAGCGGGCCGCCTCCGCGGTGCGGCCGGGCAGGTCGGCGACGACGGGGCCGCGCCACAGCGCGAGGGCGTCGTCGAGCACGACGGCCGCCTTGGCGGGGTCGCCGTCGGCGAGGGCGCGGGCGCCCTCGCCCGCGAGCCGGTCGAAGCGGTACAGGTCGACGTCGTCCGGGGCGGCGTCGAGCCGGTACCCGCCCTCGGCCGAGGCGACCGCCTCCGCACCCAGCGCGCGGCGCAGCCGCCCGACCAGCGCCTGCAGGGCGCCCGTCGCGTCGGCGGGCGGGTCCCCGTCCCACACCTCCTCCACCAGCAGCCCGGCCGGGACGGCGCGGCCGGCCCGCAGGGCGAGCACGGTCAGCAGGGCGCGCAGCCGCGCCCCGCCGAGCGGGACGGCCGTGCCGTCGGGGCGGAGTGCCTGTGTGGTGCCGAGGATGCGATAGCGCACGGCCCCATTGTCCCCGTTGCCGTCGGAGCCGGTCACGGGGTTTTGGCCGCACGGCGTGGCCGGGCCCCCGGGGGGTGCCGTTGGATCATGCCGGGGTCGCGGGGTCCGGCACGCGCGTCCGCGGCGTTGACGCCGGTTGCCGGGGCCCCGCCCTGTCGCCCTCCTCCCCCGTGCCGCCGCACGCGCCAGACCCGCTCGGGCCGGTCCACAGGGCACCGTCGCCCGGAGCCGGCCCGACCCGGACGACACCCCCGGCCGCGTGCTCCCCCCGCCCGGAACGAGCGCCTTCCCCGGGACGTTCTCCCCGTGCGCCCGGTACGGTCGGGCAGTCCCGCGCCCCGCGGACGCCCGCCCGCCTGCCCGACAGTCAGGGAGTTCCATGACCACCGCCACCGCCCGCCCCAGCGACCGGCGGATCAGCCCCGTCTTCCTCGGGATCGTCGCCGTCGCCGCGGTCACCGGGTGGGCCACCTGGACCGGGTTCGCCGAGCAGCCGGGGCTGGCGGTGTTCCTGTTCGTGACGGCCGCGTGGGTCGTGTCGCTGTGCCTGCACGAGTACGCGCACGCCCGCACCGCGCTGCACAGCGGCGACATCTCGGTCGGCGCCAAGGGCTACCTCACGCTCAACCCGGTCAAGTACACGCACGCCCTGCTGAGCATCGTGCTGCCCGTCCTCTTCGTGATCATGGGCGGGATCGGGCTGCCCGGCGGCGCCGTCTTCATCGAGCGCGGGCGGATCAGGGGGCGCTGGCGGCACAGTCTCGTCTCGGCGGCGGGTCCGCTGACGAACGTGCTGTTCGCCGTCGTGTGCACGGCGCCGTTCTGGCTGGACGCGCTGGCCGGCGTACCGCGCGACTTCCGGCTCGCGCTGGCGTTCCTGGCGCTGCTCCAGGTCACGGCCGCGATCCTGAACTTCCTGCCGGTGCCGGGCCTGGACGGCTACGGCGTGATCGAGCCCTGGCTGTCGTACAACGTGCGGCGGCAGGTGGAGCCGCTCGCCCCGTTCGGGCTGCTGATCGTGTTCGCGCTGCTGTGGATCCCGGCCGTGAACGGCGTGTTCTTCGACGCGGTGGACGCGCTCCTGCGGAGCCTGGGGATCGGCGACGTCGACACCTACTGCGGCTTCGAGCTGTACCGCTTCTGGCAGACCGACCCGCTGTGCACGCCGGGCGGCTGACGCCGGTCAGGAGGCGGCGGAGGCGCGGCGGGCGTCCCGGCCGCGCTTGGCGTAGTACCAGCACATGTTGGACGACAGGCCCGACAGCAGCACCCACACGACGCCGATCAGCACGCTGCCCTGCACGAAGGAGACGACGGCGGCGGCCACGGCGAGTACGCAGACGATCAGGGCGTAGAGGGCGAGGCGGGGCATGGCGGGGGCTCCTGTCGGGGGGACACTGGTGCCCACCAGTGTCCCCCATCGGCTCATACGTCGGTCACGCGGAGCCCGGCGTGGGCCTTGTAGCGGCGGTTGACGGAGATCAGGTTGGCGACCAGGGACTCGACCTGGTGGGCGTTGCGCAGTCTTCCGGCGAAGACGCCGCGCATGCCGGCGATGCGGCCGGCGAGGGCCTGCACGATCTCGACGTCGGCGCGCTGCTCGCCGAGCACCATCACGTCGGTGTCGATCTCGTCGATCTCCGGGTCCTGGAGGAGGACCGCGGAGAGGTGGTGGAAGGCGGCGGCGACCCGGCTGTCCGGCAGCAGGGCGGCGGCCTGCTCGGCGGCGCTGCCCTCCTCGGGCTTGAGGGCGTAGGCGCCCTTCTTGTCGAAGCCCAGCGGGTTGACGCAGTCGACGACGAGCTTGCCGGAGAGTTCCCCGCGCAGGGCTTCGAGGGTCTCGGCGTGGCCGTCCCACGGCACGGCGACGATCACGACGTCGCTGCGGCGGGCGGTCTCGGCGTTGTCGGCGCCCTCGACGCCGTGTCCGATCTCCTCGGCGGCGGCCGCGGCGCGCTCGGCGGCGCGGGAGCCGACGATCACCTTCTGGCCGGCCCGCGCGAGGCGGTACGCCAGGCCCTTGCCCTGGGGCCCGGTGCCGCCGAGCACGCCGACGACCAGCCCGGACACGTCGGGCAGGTCCCAGGGGTCCTTGGCGGGGGCCTTGTGTGCAGCACTGTCGGTAGAGGTCATGGGGCGACCCTACGTCCGTGCCGGCCTGCCCCGGGGTACCGGGCCCCGCCCGGCGGAGGCGTCCCCGGCCGGGTGAATCCGGGGCGAACGCCGGACCCGGCGCGGGGGGTTGCGGCAGGATGCGGCCCCATGGACGCCGTACGGGTCGCGCTGCTGCGGGAAGTGCTCGCCGGGACCGAGTGGCTGGGGGCCACCCGGGCCTTCGCGGGGGCGCTGCGCGGGTCGGTGGTGCCGCACGGGGGCGGTCTGCTGCTGGTGGGGACCCCCGGGTACGAGCCCTGGCACCTGGCGGCGCACCTGGTGGACGAGGCCGCCTGGTCGGGAACGCCGGAGCTGGCGCCCACGCTGGTGCGGCACGACGCGCGTCCCTCGGACCCGGCGCACCTCGCGGTGGGTCTCGGCCGGCTGGCGGCGGCGCGGCGCGGCGAGACGCTGCTGGTGGTCACGCCCGACGATCCGGGCGCGGGGCTCCTGGAGCGGGTGCACGACGCCCGCCGGGCCGGGGCGACGGTGCTGGCGCTGGGCACCGACCGGGAGCCGGGCGAGCGGGAGCTGACGGCGATGGCACACGAGACGCTGACCGTCCCGGACGGCGCGGAACTCGACCTGGACACGGTGCAGCACCTGGTCAGCGCGTCCGCCGGGGAGAACGCGGTGCCCCCGCCCCGGGGCCGCCGCCGCTTCCGGGACCGCCTGTCCCGCCTGGCCGACCACCTGACGGCCCCACCGCCCTCGGGCTGGTGACGACGTCCGGCGCGCGGACGGACGAGCACGCGGTACGGCTGCGCGGGAAGCGCGCGGTCGGCGCCGCGAGCGGCTGGTCAGCCGTCCCGGCCGGCGTCGCCGTCGGCGCTTCCCGCGGCCGGGGCGTCGTGCCACCTGGGGTCGTTCTCCCACTCGAGGTTGCGCTCGCGGGCGGTCTGCATCGCGTGCTCGGCCTCGGTGCGGGAGGCGTACGGCCCGAAGCGGTCCTTGCCCGGGCAGTCCGGGCCCTCCTCGACCTTCCGGTGCTCCAGGCAGTAGTACCACTCGCCCGGTTTGCCGACCGTGCGCTTCTTGAACAGGGCCATGGGCAGCTCCTCTCGCCACCGACATGTTCCCCCATGCGCGCTGGTTAGACTCGCTCCATGTCTGGCCAGTCGCTGCTCGTACCAGGGGAGCTGTCTCCCACCCGTTCCGTGCCCGGAAACATCCGCAGGCCCGAGTACGTCGGCAAGCCCGCGCCGACGCCGTACACCGGTCCGGAGGTGCAGACGCCCGAGACGGTCGAGGCGATGCGCGTGGCCGGGCGGATCGCCGCGCGGGCGATGGAGGAGGCCGCGAAGCACATCGCGCCCGGTGTGACGACGGACGAACTGGACCGGGTGGCGCACGAGTACATGTGCGACCACGGCGCCTACCCGTCGACGCTCGGCTACCGGGGCTACCCCAAGTCCCTGTGCAGCTCGGTCAACGAGGTGATCTGCCACGGCATCCCCGACTCCACGGTGCTGCGCGACGGCGACATCGTGAACCTGGACGTGACGGCGTACATCGGCGGGGTGCACGGCGACAACAACGCGACCTATCTGGTCGGCGACGTGGACGAGGAGAGCCGGCTGCTGGTCGAGCGGACCCGGGAGTCGCTGGCCCGCGCGATCAAGGCGGTCAAGCCGGGCCGGCAGATCAACATCATCGGCCGGGTCATCGAGTCGTACGCGAAGCGGTTCGGGTACGGGGTGGTGCGGGACTTCACCGGGCACGGCATCAACACGTCGTTCCACTCGGGGCTCATCGTCCCGCACTACGACAGCCCGCACGCGACGACCGTCATGCAGCCCGGGATGACCTTCACCATCGAGCCGATGCTGACGCTGGGGACCCACGAGTACGACATGTGGGACGACGGCTGGACGGTCGTGACGAAGGACCGCAGGCGCACGGCGCAGTTCGAGCACACGCTGGTGGTGACGGACTCCGGGGCCGACATCCTCACGCTGCCCTGACCCGCGCCCGCACGCGCCACGCCCCGGAACGGCCCGCTCTCCCCGGAGGGCGGGCCTTTTCGCGTGCCGATGGGTACGCTTTTACCGACAGCCCGTCGGCAAACCTATTGACTTAGGTAAGCCTAACCATAGAAAATCACGCCCATGGACTCCTTCTCGACGCTCATCCGCACCGCCTCCCACGAGCAGCACGTGGAGGCGGAGACCTCGACGTTCATGAGCGACCTGCTGGGCGGGCGGCTCGGCGTCGACGCCTACGCGCGCTACACCGAGCAGCTCTGGTTCGTCTACGAGGCCCTGGAGACCGGCACCGGCCGTCTGGCGGCGGACCCGGTGGCCGGGCCGTTCGTCCGCCCGGAGCTGATGCGGCTGGCCTCCCTGGAGCGGGACCTGGCGCACCTGCGCGGCCCCGGCTGGCGCACGGGACTGACCGCCCTGCCCGCGACCGAGGCGTACGCGGCCCGGGTGCGCGAGTGCGCCGAGCAGTGGCCGGCGGGATACGTCGCGCACCACTACACGCGCTACCTCGGCGACCTGTCGGGCGGGCAGATCATCCGCGACAAGGCCGAGCGGACGTGGGGCTTCGCCAGGAAGGGCGACGGAGTCCGGTTCTACGTCTTCGAGGAGATCGCGAACCCGGCCGCGTTCAAGCGGGAGTACCGCGACCTGCTGGACGGCATCCGCGCGGACGACCTGGAGAAGCAGCGGGTCGTCGCCGAGTGCAAGCGCGCCTTCGCCCTCAACACGGCGGTCTTCCGGGCGCTGGGCGAGGAGTTCCCGCTCTCCGCCTGAGTCACCGCTCCAGGCGCACCCGTCCGCCGATCTCGACCCAGCCCTCGGGCTGCGGCGCCGTGAGGATCTGCGAACCGGCCCCCTGCGTGATGTTGAGGGCGCGGCCCAGCCGTGCGGTCAGCAGGAGCGCCGCAGCGCCGGTCGCCTCGTCCTCGTCGATCCCGTCGTCGCGCCCGGGGAAGGCGCGCGCCCGCACCCGACCCGCCGCCTCGTCCTCCCACGCCCAGGCGTAGATCCACTCGCCCTTCGGGGGCACGGCGAGGCCGTCGACCTCGGCAACGGTGGCGTACTGGCGCAGGGTGCGCGGCGGCGCCCACTCCGGGCGGGCCTCGATCCAGGTGAACTCCCCGTCGAGCCGGGCGCCCACCACCCCGGCCCCCGTGACGAGTTCGGGCACGTCGAGCAGCCAGGCGGTGCCGACGCAGGGGTGCCCGGCGAAGGGCAGGCGCAGGGTGGGCGTGTAGATGTCGACGACGCCGCGCTCCGGGTCGTCGACGAACACGGTTTCGCTGAAGCCGAGTTGCGCGGCCAGCTCCTGGCGCCGCCCGGGCTCCGGCAGTACGGAACCGTCGCGGACGACGCCCAGTTCGTTGCCGTATCCGCCGTTCGGCGCGCAGAAGACGCGGAGCACGTCGTAGTCGGTCACCAGGGCATTCAAGCACCAGGGGCGGGCGGCCGGAGCGGCGCGGGGCCCGGCCCGCGGTTTCCTCCGAGGCCGCGGCGGCCCTCAGCGGGTGATCGAGACGGCGAAGGGCGCGAATCCGCTGGAGCGCATCACGTGGGGGACGAACAGGACGGCGGCCTCCGTGGCCCGCGCCGTCTCGATCCCGCCGAGGTCCGTGATCCACTCCTGCCGCCAGCCGAGGTCGGCGAGCAGTTGACGGACCGTCTGCTTGGCCTGCGGGTCCTGTCCGGAGAGGAAGGCGGTCGGCGACTGGGTGAGCGAGGCGGGGGCGGTCATCACCGGGAAGAGCATGGTGTTGAGCGTCTTGACGACGCGCGTTTCGGGGAGCGCTTCCTGAAGTTGCTCGGCCAGGCTCGAGCCGGGGTGGATCAGGCGGGCGGGCAGTCCGTCCGGTCCGTCGACGGTGGCGTTGGAGACGTCGACGAGGATCTTGCCCCGCAGTTCCGCACGCAGCGCGGAGAGCCGCTCGATCGAGCCGGCGCCCGGGGTGGCGTTGATGACGACCGGCGCGGTCCGGGCGGCGTCGGCGGCGGCGCCCGGCGTGCGGTCCGCCACGGTCACCTCGTGTCCCGCCCGCGTGAGGGCCCGGGCGAGGTTGCCGCCGACGCGGCCTTTTCCGAGTACTGCGATCGTGGTCATGCTGATGGGGTTCCTTCCGTGGCTGCGGGTGCGGGCGGGCGTCAGCGGGAGAGCGTGGTGACGGCTGCGGCGTGGACGCCGGGAGCGGCGGCCAGGAAACTCCCGCTCCGCGGGGTCCAGGGGCGGCCCTCGGCGTCGGAGACCCGTCCGCCGGCCTCGGTGACGAGGAGCGCCCCGGGGAGCAGGTCCGCGCGGGCGCCGGCGAACTGCCAGAAGGCGTCGATCCGGCCGGCGGCCACGTCGAGCAGGTGCAGGGTGGCGGGCACGGATGTCCGCACCACGAGGGCGTCGAAGAGCATCGCGGTGATGGAGGAGCCGATGCGCCGTACGACGTTCTCGTCCTCGTCCGGCCGGGCCTGGCTGGTGGCCACGAGGCCCAGACCGAGATCGGCGGTCCGGGACACGCGCAGCGGGCGGCCGTCGAGGTGGGCGCCGGCGCCGGTGAGTGCGGTGCAGGTCTCGCCGGTCAACGGCAGGTGGACCGCGGTGAGCACCGGCCGGTTGTCGCGCACGAGCGTGGCGGTCACCGCCCATTCCGGCAGGCCGTGCAGGTGGTTGACGTTGCCCTCGGCCGGGTCCACCACCCACCATTCGCCGGCCGGCAGGGCCCCGCCGTCCAGTTCTTCCTCCACCCAGCCGGCGTCCGGGCGAAGGCGCGTGAGGGCGGGGCGCAGGATGCCGAGGGCCGCGTCGTCGTTGGCGGCGAGCGCGCCCATCAGTTCCTCGCGGCTCTGGTGGCGGACCACGCCCGTGAAGCGCTCCCGCAGCACCGAACCGGCCTCGCGCACGGCGCTCGCGGTCTGGGCGAGCAGGTCGGTGTCGGACGCGGGGACGGTGGTTGCCGCTGTTCCGGTGGACTGCGTCGACGCGGACATGGTGGTGCTCCCATCTGAGGCGGGGTGATCGGGCGGACCGGGCGAAACGGTGTGTGCCTGGCGCCCGCACCTCGACGGTAGAAGTCCTCACCATTGACTTCAAATGCATGTCAGGCAGTGCTGGGATGATTCTCGTGCAACTGGAGACCCTGCTGGTCAGGGGTGGGCGGGGTGGCGAACAGGGCCTGGAGGGTCTGTGCCGCCAGGTTGCGCAGCCAGGTGTGGGCAGGGTCGTTGTCGTGGCGCTGGTGCCACAGCAGATGGAGGGGCACGTCGGGCAGTTCGAGCGGCAGGCCGAGGGTGATCAGGCCGAGCCGGTGGCGGGGGGAGCGGGTGGCCGCGTCGGGGAGGGTGACCACGAGGCCGGCGTCGCGGGCGAGTTGCAGTGCGGTGGCCGTGGTGGGGGCGGAGGCGATGACGCGGCGCTCGTGGCCGAGGGCGGCCAGGGCGTCGTCGACCGGGTCGCGCAGGCTTCCGCGCCGGGAGACGGTGACGTGCTCGGCCGCCGCGTACCTCTCGGCGGTCACCGGCTGCTCGGTGAGCGGGTGACCCGGCCGGACGGCGAGGACGAGTCGGTCGCGGCCGACGAGGCGGTGGCGGACGTCGGGCAGGGACGGCGGGCCGGCACTGGACGCGAGGTCGACGTCGCCGCGGCGCAGTTCCGGGGTGTCGTCGCCGGGTTCGGCCGTGAGGCGCAGCCGCACCCCGGGGGCCTGGCGGTGCACCGCGGCGACGAGGGGCGCGCCGCAGGTGGTGATGAGGGCGTCGTGCCAGCGCACGGTGAACACCTGGTCCAGGGCGGCCAGGTCGACTTCCGTGCGGGCGGACAGCAGTTGGTGGGCCTGCTGCACCAGGGCGTGGACCTCGGTGCGCATGGCCAGCGCCCGGGCGGTGGGGGTCATGTGGCGTCCGGTGCGGACCAGGATCTGGTCCCCGGTGGCTTTGCGGATGCGGCCCAGCGAGCGGCTCATCGCCGGTGCGGTGACGTGGAGCCGGGCCGCGGCCCCGGCCACGCTGCCCTCCTCCAGCAGGGCGTCCAGGGCGGTGAGCAGATTCAGATCGAGTTGCATGACGGCAACCGTAGAAGCGAGAGCCATGCCTTCGTCGTCGACGGCCGAGGCCGCGGCCGGCCGGCGCGTCCCGTCACACCGTGCGAGGGGGGTGACGCCGGCACACGTCGGCGACGGTCGGCGCCGGGAACGGACGCAAGCGCGGTCCCGGCGAGGGCGAGGTCCGGCGGACGGACCGGCGGGGCACCGTTCTTCGCGACCCGGTGGCCACAGCCCCGGCGGTCCGCCGCTCAGTGACCGGCACCGCTCACCCCGCGGCGCACCGCGCCCGGCGCGCTCCTCCCCTCCGCCGTCCCGGCGTCACCCGGCGGACCGCGCCCGGGTCCGCCGCCTGCGCGTCGCGTACACCGCGCCCGCGCCCACCACGACCGCGGCGCCCGCCGCGGCGCCCAGGGCCGGGCCCGGCAGGGAGGTGCCGGTGGTGGCGAGGCTGCCGCCGCCGATCGAGCCGCCGGTGGTCGTGCCGGTGCCGCCGACGGCCGAACCGGTGCCACCGGCGCCCCCGGTGCCGTCCGCGCCGCCGGTGGCCGCGCCGCCGCCCGTGCCCGAGCCGCCGGAGGAGGGCAGCCGGGCGTCGTCGGTGAGCGCCACCGACAGGTCGACCGCGTCGAGTGCCGTGCCGGCCGGGTAGTTGCCGAACACCTCGGCACCGGCGCCGGTGAGCGTCGCGGCGATGCCGTCGACCGTGATGACGCCCCCGTCGGCCTCCAGGTCCCCGGACCCGGCCTTCAGGTCGGCCAGGACCACACCCCTGGTCTGCTCGCCGAGGCTGTTCACGTCGGCGCTCAGGGTGCCGGCGCCGCCGTCGAGGGTGGCCTTCAGGTTGCTCAGGGTCAGGTCGAGGCCGTAGGTGTCGCCCGAGCGGTGGCCCTTGAAATTGACGGCGCCCTTGAAGGCGGCGGTGAGCTTTCCGGCGTCCGTGTCGTAGGTGCCGGTGGCGTCCTTGAAGGTGAAGGCGCCGTTGCCCGCCGCCTGGACGGCGCCGCCGGAGACGGTGACCTCGCCGTCGGCGATCGGCCCGACGACGTAGGAACGGAAGGACTCCTTCACGCCCCAGCCGAGGGTGCCGTCGGCTATCGCGCCCCTGGCCGGGGCAGGGGCGGGGGACGCGCCGGTGCTCGTCGCCGGTTCGGGGCCGGAGTCCGGGTCCGGGTCCGGGTTCGGGTCCGGCGAGCCCGGCGACGCGGCGGGGGTGGTCTCCGGATCGGCCGGCTCCGGGTCCGTTGGCCCGGTGGACGGGCCCGGAGAGGGTTCCCGCGTGGTCGGCCCGGCGCTGGGCTCCGTACCGGGCTCCGTACCGGGCCCGGTACTGGGCTCCGTGCTCGGCTGCGTCGTGCGGGTCACCGTCAGCGGGTCGCCGGCCGCGCCCGCGTAGCCCGCGTTGCCGAGGTACTCGCCCGCCTCGGCGGTGAGGGTGGTCGTCATGTCCGTCATGTCGCGGGTCACGTCGACCGTGGCGAGCGGCACGTCGTCGCCCTCGGTGGTGGTGGCCGTGCCGTCGACGGTGGCCACCTTCCTCACGTCGGCGGTGATCTCGCCCGCCGCGCTGTCGAACCGCACGTCGGTCAGCGTGATCTCGAAGCCGTGCGCCGCGGAGGCGCTCACGAGCCTGCCCTCGAAGGCGAGGCCGACGGTGTGCGTCGCGGTGTCGTACGTCCCGGTGCCCTTCGTGAAGGTGAACGCGCCGTTCCCGGCGGCCTGGCCGGCGCCCTCCGACACGGTGAAGGCGCCGAACATGCCGACGTAGGTGCGGTACGACTGCTTGATCCCCCACGTCAACTCGTAGCCGGAGAGCGGGGATTCGGCCGCCGCCGCGGTGGTGGCGCCGCCCAGCGCGGCGAGCGCGGTCGCGCCGACGGCGGTGGCCGTGGCCACGGCGGCGGCGAGCGCGCTGGAGCGGTGTCGTCTGACGGGCATGGTGCGGTTCTCCTTGGGTGTCGGGGGTGTCGGGGGTGTTCAGCCCTGGTTCGGGTCCCCGGGGGACGCGGCGGGCCGGGCGCGGCGCCTGCGCAGGGCGACGGCCACGAGGGCCGCGGCCGCCGACAGCAGGGCGCCGGCCGCGAGGGAGACGGGCAGTGCGGGGAAGTCGCCGCCGCGGGCGGTGCTCGCGACGGGTGCGGCGGAGGTGTCCGCACCGGCGGTCCGGGTCGGCCGCGGGCTCGCGCCCGGCGTGGGCGTGCTGCCGAGGTCGGGCAGGGCGGGCAGGTGGGCGTCGGCGGTGAGGGCGACGGCCAGGGACACCGGGTCCATCTCGGTCCCGGCCGGGTACATGCCGCCGAAGGCCCGGGCGCCGCGCTCGGTGAGCCGCGCGGGAGCCTCGGTGAACCTCACCAAGCCGTCGGCCGGCTTCGGTCGGCCCGCGGTGAAGGTGACCAGCGGCACCTTCTTCTCCTCGACGTCCGGGCTCCTCACGTCCGCGTAGAGCGTGCCCGTGCCGTCCTTCACGGCGACGCGTACGCCGCCGAGGGTCAGGTCGAGGCCGTGGGCGCCGGTGAAGCGGACCGTGCCCTTGAACGTGGCGGTGAGGCCGCCGTCCTCGTAGGTACCCTCCCCGCCGGGGAAGCGGAAAAGCGCGCCGCCGTCCTGGGCGCCCGCGGTCAGGGTCCAGCGGCCGTCGGCGATGTCGCCGGTGACGTACTCGCGGAAGGTGCGGCGCACGCCCCAGTCGACGGCACCGTCCTTCACGGCGCCGTCCTTCACGGCACCGTCCTTCACGGCGCCGCCGGACGTGTCCTCGGACGCCGGTGACTCGGCGGTCCGGGTGGGCGTGCTCGACGGGGACGGTGCGGCGGCCCCGACGTCCGCCGACAGGCTCACCGGGTCGAGCGCGGTGCCCGCGGTGTAGTACCCGGCGAAGGAGCGGGCGCCCTCGGCGGTGAGGGTGGCGGGCAGGTTGTTCAGGGTGACGGTGCCGTCACCGCCGCGCATGTCGATGCCGCCGAGGGAGAGGGAGGCGAAGGGCACCTGACGGGACGTCGTGACCGCCCCGGTGTCCTTCGCCCTGCTGGTGACGTCCACGTGGAGGGTGCCGGTGCCGCCCGAGACGCTCACGGTGGGACGGCTGAGGGTGAGGTCGAGCTGGTGGGCGCCGTCGCTCGTGCGGTGGCCGAGGAAGTGCACACCGCCCGAGAAGGCGGCGCGGAAGGCGCCGGTCGCGGGGTCGTAGGTGCCGGTCGCCGAGTGGAAGCGGAAGGTGCTGCCGCCGACGGTCGCCGCTCCCTGGGTCAGGGAGTAACTGCCCTTCGCCACGGGCCCGGTGACGTAGCTCTGGAACGACGCCCTGATGCCCCAGTCGAGCCGTCCGCCCTGCACGGTCCGGCTCTCGGCGTGGGCGGCGGGCGCGGTCGGCAGGGCGCCGAGAAGGACCGCGCACACCACGGTGAGCAGGGCGCGAAGGCGGGCGGGCATGCGAAGTCCTCCGGATCGGGGGCCGGTAGCGAAGTAAGGCAAGGCTAACCTAAGCTCTACCGAGCCGACATCGGCTGCCCACGAGAGGCCGGCCTCGGCCGCTCACGAAAGGACGGGACGGAAACCGTGCGACCCTTGCGCACCCGACTGGCGGGAGCACTGCTGTCCGTGCTCGCCCTCACCCTGGCCGCGACCGGCTGCCAAGGCTCCTCCCGGGCCGCCTCCCCCACCGCGTCCGGCGCCGCGGCGGAACCGGCGGCCGAGGGGTCCGTCACGAACCGGGTCGAGCCGCTCGCCCCGTCGCCCGAGCCCCGCCTCCCGGTGACCGTCCGGTCCGCCGACGGCACGCGGGTGACGGTGAGGGGCGCGGAGCGGGTCGTCCCCCTCTCCGGCAGCCTCAGCGAGATCGTCTTCACGCTCGGGCTCGGCGACCGCGTCGTCGCCCGGGACGTCACCGCCACCTTCGAACAGGCGGCGGCGCTGCCCGTGGTGACCCGGGGTCACGACGTCTCCGCCGAGAGCGTGCTGTCGCTCAGGCCCGACCTGGTGCTCGCGGAAACCACCACGGGACCCGCGGAGGCGGTGGACCAGCTCCGCGCCGCCGGGGTTCCGGTGCTCTTCGTCGAGGCGGCCAAGGGGCTGGCCGACGTGGGCCCGCGCATCCGGGCGGTCGCCGAGGCTCTCGGCGTACCGGCGGCCGGGACGGAACTGACCCGGCGTTCGGAGCGGCGGATCGCGGCCGTGCGCGAGGAGGTCCCGCACGGCGAGAAGCCGCGGGTCGCCTTCCTGTATCTGCGCGGCTCGGCCTCCGTCTACCTCCTCGGCGGCCGGGACTCGGGCGCCGGTTCGCTGATCGAGGCCGCCGGGGCGGTGGACGCCGGGGCCGCCTCCGGCCTCGCCAAGGACTTCACCGCCCTCACCAGCGAGGCCCTCGTCAAGGCCGCGCCGGACGCGATCCTCGTGATGAGCAAGGGCCTCGACTCCGTCGGCGGCGTGGACGGACTGGTGAAGATCCCCGGCGTCGCGCAGACCCCGGCCGGGATGGATCGCCGGATCGTCTCCGTCGAGGACGGCGTGCTGCTCAACTACGGCCCGCGCACCGACCAGGTGCTGAAGTCGGTCGTGGCGCAGCTCTACGGCGGGGAGGGCGCCAAGTGACCGTACTGGACGAGCCCGCCGCTCCCCGGGTGCCCGCCGACCCGGCCCCGCCCCGTGTCCGGCGCACCACCGCCCGGCTGCTGACCGCGGCCCTGGCCGCCGGTCTCCTGGTCCTGGTCCCGGTGGCGGCCGGCACCGGCGCCTATCCGGTCCCGGTCGGCGACGTGCTCGGCTCACTGCTGCACCGGACGGGGCTCGGCGGCGCGGAACTGGACCGGGTGGCCGAGTCGGTGCTGTGGAACGTGCGCTTTCCGAGGATCGTGCTCGCCCTGCTCGTCGGCGCCTCCCTCGGGTGCGCGGGCGCGCTGATGCAGGGCGTGTTCGGCAACCCGCTCGCCGAACCGGGCGTCATCGGCGTCTCCTCGGGCGCGGCGGTCGGCGCGGTCGCCGCCATCGCGTTCGGCGTGAACGTCCTCGGCACCTGGACGGTGTCCGTCCTCGCCTTCGCCTCCGGGCTCGTCACGGTCCTGGTGGTGTACGCGACGTCCCGCTCGGGCGGCCGTACGGAGGTCGTCACGCTGATCCTGACGGGCATCGCGGTGAACGCCTTCGCGGGGGCGCTGATCGGGCTGTTCCTGTTCTTCGCGGACACGGCGGCGGTCAACCAGATCACCTTCTGGCAGCTCGGCTCGCTCGCCCAGGCGACCTGGCCGAAGGTGCTGGCGGTCCTGCCGTGCGCGGCCCTGGGCCTCGGGCTCGCCCCGCGGTACGCCCGCCGGCTCGACCTGCTCGCCCTCGGCGAGCGTCCGGCCCGGCACCTGGGCGTGGACGTGGAGCGACTGCGGATCGTGCTGGTGCTGGTGATCGCGCTGCTGACCGCGGCGGCGGTGAGCGTGGCCGGGGTCATCGGCTTCGTGGGGCTCGTCGTCCCGCATCTGCTGCGGATGGCGGCGGGACCGGGGCACCGCTTCCTGGTCCCCGGCAGCGCGCTGCTCGGCGCGCTGGTGCTGCTCGCCGCCGACCTGGCCGCCCGCACGGTCGCGGAACCGGCCGAACTGCCGCTCGGGGTGCTGACGGCGCTGCTGGGCAGTCCGTTCTTCTTCTGGCTGCTGCGCCGCACCCGGCGCAGGCAGGGAGGCTGGGCATGAGGGGCACGAGGGGCCTGAGGGGCCTGAGGGGCCTGAGGGGCCCGAGGCTGTCGCGGTTCGCGCCGTCGTCCCGTCCGGCGCCGCCGCCCCCGGCCGCGCCGGGCGAGGTCCTCGCCGAGGCCGAGGGGGTGCGCGTCCTCCTCGGCGGGCGGCCGGTCCTGGACGGCGTGGACGTACGGGTCCGCGCGGGCGAGCTGCTGGCCCTGGTCGGCCCCAACGGGGCGGGCAAGTCCACCCTGTTGGGCGCGCTGGCCGCCGACGTCCCGGCCGCCGGGGGCGTCGTACGGGTCCACGGCCGCCCGGCACCGCTGTGGTCGGCGCACGAACTGGCGCTGCGCCGGGCGGTGTTGCCCCAGACCGCTTCGCTGTCCTTCCCGTTCGCGGTGGAGGAGGTGGTCCGGATGGGCCGGGCGCCCTGGGCGGGCGGCGACCGGGAGGCCGAGGACGACGCGGCGGTGGCCGAGGCGATGGCGCGCACGGAGGTGACCGGATTCGCCGGGCGTCCGTTCTCCGCGCTCAGCGGCGGCGAGCGGGCCCGCGTCGCGCTCGCCCGCGTCCTCGCACAGCGGGCTCCCCTCCTGCTGCTGGACGAGCCGACCGCGGCCCTGGACCTCCGCCACCAGGAACTCGTGCTGCGGCTGTGCCGGGAGCGGGCGCGGGCCGGGGACGCGGTGGTCGTCGTCCTGCACGACCTCGCGCTGGCGGCGGCGTACGCGGACCGGGTGGCGGTGCTGCGCGCGGGCCGGATCGCGGCGGACGGTCCCCCGGCGGCGGTGTTCGCCGAGGGACTGCTGTCGGAGGTCTACGACCAGCCGGTGGAGGTGTTCCCGCACCCGCACGGCGGGGCGCTCCTCGTCGTCCCGCGCCGGACCCCGTGACACCGCCCGACGGCCCGCCTTTGACACACCTTTGACTCTCCTATGAGCACTTCATTGAGCCACCGTGACCGGCCCGTGCTCATACACCGTCCATGAGATTCGGATCACCGGGAGGGCGGGTTTCCCTTAGGAAATCCTTAGGTATGTTAGGCCAGCCTCACCTTCCCTGCGAGGCCCGTCACGCGCACTTTTC
This sequence comes from Streptomyces sp. NRRL F-5650, assembly GCF_000721365.1. Lineage (NCBI taxonomy): Bacteria > Bacillati > Actinomycetota > Actinomycetes > Kitasatosporales > Streptomycetaceae > Streptomyces > Streptomyces sp. NRRL F-5650. The sequence continues at coordinate 78,091 of NZ_JOGV01000034.1, forward strand.
GGCCACCTCTTGGAGCCCCGCATGCGAGCCGCCAGACTCACCGCCGTCACCGCCGTCGCCACCGCCGCGGCCCTGGCCGCCGTCACGGGCTGCACGCAGAAGAGCGACGCGGCGGACGGCGAGCACGTCGTCACGGTGACGGCGACGGACGACGCGTGCGAGGTGTCGAAGTCGGAGTTCCCGGCCGGGCACGTCGAACTCGCCGTCGAGAACAAGGGCTCCAAGGTCACCGAGGTCTACCTCCTCTTCCCCGACGACCGGGTGGTCACCGAGCGGGAGAACATCGGCCCCGGCACCAAGCAGCGGGTCACCGCCGAGGTGAAGGCCGGCGACTACCGGATCGCGTGCAAGCCCGGGATGAAGGGCAAGGGCATCCGCCAGGACGTGAAGGCCACCGGCGGCAAGGCCGCGGCGCGCGACCCGCGCCTGGACGAGGCCGTGGCCGCCTACCGCCAGTACGTGCAGCAGCAGGCCGACGGGACGCTGCCGAAGGCCGAGGCGTTCGCGAAGGCCGTGCGGGCCGGCGACCTGGCGGCCGCGAAGAAGGCGTACGCGCCCTCCCGCATCGGCTGGGAGCGCACCGAGCCGGTCGCGGAGTCCTTCGGCGACATCGACCCGAAGGTCGACGTCCGCGAGGACGGCCTGGAGGACGGCCAGGACCCGGCGACCGACTGGACGGGCTGGCACCGCCTGGAGAAGGCGCTGTGGCAGGACGGGAAGATCGGGGACCGGGAGAAGGAGCTGGCCGCCGCCCTGGTCACCGACCTGAAGGACTGGCAGAACCGGGTCGGCAAGGCCGACATCACGCCCACCTCCATGGCCAACGGCGCCAAGGAACTCCTCGACGAGGTCGCCACCGGCAAGGTCACCGGCGAGGAGGAGCGCTACTCGCACACCGACCTGGTCGACTTCAAGGCCAACGTGGAGGGCGCGCGGAAGTCGTACGAGCTGCTGAAGCCGGTCGCCAAGGAGAACGACGCGGCGCTGACGGCCGAGCTGGACCGCCAGTTCGGGGCGCTGGACAAGCTGCTCGACCGGTACCGGCCGAACACCTCCTCCTACGAGTTCACCTCCTACGACAAGGTCGGCAAGGCGGACCGCAAGGAGCTGTCGGACGCGGTCAACGCCCTCGCGGAGCCGCTGTCCAAGCTCGCCGCCGCGGTCGTCACCAAGTAGCGGAGGGACCGACGATGAAGGACACCGAATCCCCCGCGCCCGCCCCGGCCCCCTCCCGTTACCGTTTTCGCGGCTCCGCAATGGAGCCTCCGGCCTTCGGGTCCGGCATGACTTCCCCCTCCTGTTGTTGATGATCCGGGGGGTGGTGTCACC
>NZ_JOGV01000035.1:0-134786 GCF_000721365.1 Streptomyces sp. NRRL F-5650
AAGGGGACACGTGAAGCCTCCTGGAGTCCGCGCTCCTTGGGACGGGCCCGCGACGGACCAGTGTCCTGACTCCCGGATCGACGTTCCCTCCGCCTTCCCGCGCGGCGCGCAGTGGCATGTCGGAGGGGCGCTCCCCGGTCACAGTGGCGGGACCGTGCCGGATTCGCACCGGCTTCCTGTCTCCCGTCGCGGCGATGACCAGATGATCCTACGCTGTGACTGCTGTTCTACGTCCGGCACCGCATCGGAGCGAACACAAGGCGACGGCTGCACCGCCGCGTGATCGTCGTCTACGTGTTGAGCGTGTGGCACACCCTGCTCCACGGAACCAACGTCCGGTACGGGGAGTGGCCGCGCACCGTCCTGTGACTGCTGCAACTCCCGTTCGCGGTAATGCTGTTGGTCCGCCTGCCGCGGCCCGCCCGGCGGGCCGAACGGCTGGGGCCACCCGGCGGGCGCGCGACCCGGCCGGGCTGGTGGGCGCGGGCGGCGGGACGGGGCGTCGTCGCGGGGGTCGTCCTCGGGCCGGTCGCCGTCGCGGTGTCCGGCCGCGACGGCGAGTGGGACCGGCCGACCCGTCCGCCCGCGACGGCCCCCCACGCCCAGGAGACGGACTGACGGCCGGCACCGCGCGGACCGGAGGGTGCACCGGGATGGGATGATGACCGACGACAGGGCGACGGCGGAACGAGGAAGCCGGTGTGAATCCGGCGCGGTCCCGCCACTGTGATCGGCGAGCGAGTCCCGACAGGCCACTGCCCGGGCCCGGGTGGGAAGGCCGGGACCAGCATTGACCCGAGAGCCAGGAGACTCACGCGGTCGCCTCCTCGACGGACCACCGGGGCGGATCTCCCCGGAGAGAGGAACGGCACCGCATGCCCGCAACGCCGACCGGACCGACGACGGACGACGAGGGGCCCGCGACGGCCACCGGCCCCGTGCCGTGCCGCATCGTCGTGTGCCGAGACTGCTGCTGCGGCAGCCCCAAGGTGACCGGCGTCGACCACGCGGCCCAGACCGAACGCCTGCGTGCCGCCGCACCGGTACGCGTCTCCGACTGCCTCGACGTCTGCGAACACGCCAACGTCATCGTCGTCCAGCCCTCTGCCGAAGGCCGGGCCCAAGGCGCCCGGCCCGTCTGGCTGGGGCTGGTCAACGACCCGGACGCGACCGAGGACATCGTCACCTGGGCACGTGCCGGCGGACCGGGCGTCGCACCCCCGCCGGACATCCTCGACCTGTACGCCATCACGCCGCCCCGACGGCGTACGGCCTCCTGACCCTACGGACAGAGAGCCCAAGGGAGGACCCGAAGCATGCACGAAGCCCGTGCCTCGACCGCGTCCGTCACCGCCGCCCTGCACGACGTGGCCGGCCTCGGCGGCTTCTTCGCCCTGCGGGTCGGCGGCCGGGACGACGGCTGGCATCCGATCGTCCGCTCGTACGCGGCGGGTTTCACCGACCTCGCCGAAGCCGTCGCCCGCCGGCACCGCACCCCGGAACCGCGCGTCGACGTCTCCATCGCCCAGCTCGGTCACGCCGCCCGCCTCTGGTCACCGGCCCTGGCCTGCGTCGTCCTGCACGGCATCGTCCCCGACCTGGAGGGGCTGGAGCGGGCCGACGACGGACCGGCCCTCCGGCTGCCCCGCCCGGCCGGCTGGTACGCCGACCGGCTCGACGACGGCCCCGCCCGCGCCCTGTACCAGCAGGTGACACGCCATCTGTCGGCACTGGCCGACGGACTGCGCGTCAAGGTCGCCCCACGCCTGCTGGACGGCAACTCGGCCTCGGCACTCGCCGGTGCGGCCCACGCCCTGCTCGCACTCCGTCCCGCCGTCCGCGGCCCGCTCACCGGCCTCACGACCGCGCTGCTGGACACGGGATGCCTGGCGGGCACCGGAGTGCTCACCGGCCCCGACCTCGCGTTCCGCCGCCGGAGTTGCTGCCTCTACTACCGCGCGCCGAACGGCTCGAAGTGCGGTGACTGCGGGCTGGCCGACGATGTGCCCCGCCGGGTCCCGCGGTGAGGATCTGCGGTGATGTGCACCCGACCGGCTTTGCACAGGTGGCAGCCCGTGAAGTGCGCTCCCCGGCGCCCTCGGCCGCCTCCCACGACCCCGAGGTCCTCGAGTCCGGCCTCCGGACCGAGGAAGCCCCCTGGAGCCGGGAGCTCGGACTCAGGGACCCGGACGGCAACCGCCTCCGGGTGGGCCCGGTCGCCACGCAGGCGGGCCCGCGTGCTCAGGCCGGGGCGCTGCGGCCCACCACCGTGCCGGCCCGGTCGATGCAGATCACGTCCACCGTGACCGGCGCACCGCGCAGCACCGCGAGGGCCTCGTCGCGGGCCGCCGTCGCGACCAGGTCGCCGAGCGGTACTCCGGCGGCCCGGCAGAGCTGGAGCGCGGCGAGCCCGGTGCCGGCCCCGGCCACCTCGCCGGCCAGCGCCTCGTCCGCGCCGCCGCGCCGGGCCAGTTCGGCGAGGAAGCCCTTGTCCACCTGGGAACGGGCGGAGTGCAGGTCGAGATGGCCCGCGGCGAGCTTGGAAAGCTTGGCGAAGCCGCCGCAGACGGTCAGACGGTCCACGGGGTGGCGCCGGACGTACTTCAGCACGGCGCCCGCGAAGTCCCCCATGTCGAGCAGGGCGTCCTCGGGCAGACCGTACTCGGCGACGACCGTCTTCTCCGACGTCGAGCCGGTGCACCCGGCGACGTGCGTCCGGCCCGCCGCCCGCGCCACGTCCACCCCGCGCCGGATCGAGTCGATCCACGCCGAGCACGAGTACGGCACGACGATCCCGGTCGTACCGAGGACGGAGAGCCCGCCGAGGATACCGAGCCGCGGGTTCCAGGTGGAGCGGGCGATCTCCTCGCCGTGGTCGACGGAGAGGGTGATCTCCACGTCGCCGCTGCCGCCGTGCCGCTCGGCGACGAGGGCGACGTGGTCCCGCATCATCCGGCGGGGCACCGGGTTCACGGCGGGCTCGCCGACCGGCAGAGGCAGACCGGGCCGGGTCACCGTGCCCACGCCGGGACCCGCCCGGAAGACGACCCCGGCCCCCGCCGGCAGCCGCCGTACCGTCGCCCGGACCAGCGCCCCGTGGGTGACGTCCGGGTCGTCACCGGCATCCTTCACGATCCCCGCCGTCGCGTGCCCGTCCGTCAGCTCCTCGGCCGCCAGCGCGAACGACGGCGTCTGCCCCTTGGGCAGCGTGATCGTCACCGGGTCGGGGAAGTCGCCGGTGAGAAGGGCGGTGTACGCGGCCGTAGTCGCCGCGGTGGCACAGGCACCGGTCGTCCAGCCGGGCCGCAGACCGGTGTGCTTGAGTTGGGCGCTGCGACCGCCCTTGGCCTCGCTGCTCATGTCTCACTCACGGGACGGGATCGTATGAAGGGGAGCTGTCTGTCGTGCACGTGCTGATCCTCGGTGGCACCACGGAGGCCCGCCGTCTCGCCGAGGTGCTGGCGGCCGAGCCGCTCCCGGGGCTGAGAGTGACGACCTCCCTGGCGGGGCGGGTGTCCGCGCCCCGGACACCGCCCGGCGAGGTGCGTGTCGGCGGCTTCGGCGGCGCCGAGGGCCTCGCCGCCTGGCTCGGCGGGCACGCGGTCGACCTGCTCGTCGACGCCACGCACCCGTTCGCCGGCACGATCAGCTTCCACGCGGCGGGCGCCGCCGCCACCGCCCGCGTCCCCATGCTCGCGCTGCGCCGCCCCGGCTGGACGCCGGGCGAGGGGGACGACTGGCACGAGGCCGGCTCGCCGGCGGAGGCCGCCGCGCTGCTGCCCTCCCTGGGCCGGCGTGTCTTCCTGACCACCGGCCGGACGGGCCTCGCGGCCTTCGCCGGCCTGGACGGACTGTGGTTCCTCGTACGGTCCGTCGACGCACCCGAGGCACCCTGTCCGCCCCGCACGGAAGTGCTGCTCGACCGCGGCCCGTTCACCCTTGACGGGGAGCGGGAGCTGCTGCTCCGGCACCGGATCGACGTGCTGGTCACCAAGGACAGCGGGGGAGCGGCCACGGCGCCGAAACTGGCGGCCGCCCGTGAGGCCGGGGTGCCCGTGGTCGTGGTGCGCCGACCACCGGTGCCCGAAGGGGTGCCGGTCGTCGCCACGCCCGAGGAGGCGGCGCGGTGCGTCCGGGAGGCACACGCGCGCCGCCTGCCCCCGGGGCGAGGAGGACCTCACGTCGCCGGGTAGCGGCGGGGGGTCCGGACGACCACTTCACCGTCTCCGCGCCGTACGACCTGTGTCTGCGAGGAGCCGATCAGGAGGATCGTGCGCATGCCGACCTCGGCCCGGTCCGGGTCCGCCGAGGCCGCCGCGCGCAGCCGCTCCGCGACGACCTCCCATGGCCTGAGCCGGTCGGACAGGGAGACCGCGGCGTACTCGTGGCCGAGCGGGGCGCCCGCGCGGGCGGCGGTGGCATGGGCGGCGGTCACCCCGGGCAGCACGCGCACGTCCGCGTACTCCGGCGTGGACGCGGCCTCCAGTACGGCGGTGGCCATGGCCAAGACCCCGGGGCCGCCGCCCGGCACGACGGCCACCCGCCGTCCCCGGCAGGCGAGTTGCAGCGCGAGCTCGGCGCGCTCCGCCGCCGGCCGGCCCGGACCCTCCAGGACCCGGCGCACCTCGGATCGCCGGGACCGGGCCCGACCCCGTACGGCTTGCCGCTCATTCTTCCTCGCTCGCGATCGCGTTGAGCGCGGCGGCGGCGATGGCGCTGCCGCCGCGACGGCCCCGCACGACCAGGTGCTCCAGGCCCGAGGGGTGGGCGGCCAGCGCGTCCTTGGACTCGGCTGCTCCGACGAAGCCGACGGGCACGCCGATGACGGCGGCCGGCCGGGGCGCCCCCTCCTCGATCATCTCCAGGAGGCGGAAGAGCGCGGTCGGCGCGTTGCCGACGGCGACCACCGCGCCCTCCAGCCGGTCGCGCCACAGCTCCAGGGCAGCGGCGCTGCGGGTGGTGCCGAGCCTGGCGGCCAGCTCGGGCACGGCCGGGTCGGACAGGGTGCACAGGACGTCGTTGTGCGCGGGCAGCCGCTTGCGCGTGACACCGCTGGCGACCATCTGCACGTCGCAGAGGATCGGCGCGCCGGCGCGGAGGGCTTCACGGGCGCGGCCGACCACCCCGGGGGACCAGGACAGGTCGCGGACGAGGTCGACCATCCCGCAGGCGTGGATCATCCGGACCGCGACCCGGCCGACGTCGGCGGGCAGGGCCGTGAGGTCGGCCTCCGCGCGGATGGTGGCGAAGGACTGGCGGTAGATGGCCGGCCCGTCCTTCTCGTAGTCGTACGTGGTCACGATGTTCTTCTCGCTGCTCTCGGTCGTCATACGGCGGATGAGGGGAGGGCCGCCAAGGCTGTGCCGAGGCAGGCGGTGGCGTCCAGCGGGACAGTGCGCGGCGGCCGGTCCCGGACGGTCTCGGTGAGGCGGCAGCCGCCGCCCGGCGCGGCCACCACGTCGATCCGGTCGCCCTGCGGCCGGCCGCAACGCCGTTCGCGGCCCGACCAGTACAGCGGCAGGCGCGAGTGGCCCGCGGCGGCCAGGGCGCGCGCCGCGTCGGTCCGCACGCCGGACCGGGTCCTGCCGCACCCCGGCCGACCGACGGGGGTGCCGACGCGCGGCCAGGGTGGAGAGGCTTCGGTGACCAGGCCGGTGTCCGCGGGGTCAGGCGCAGTTCGCCGGGCCGGGTGCCGGCGGTGGCGGTGGCGGTCCGGATCAGCTCGCGCCACACGGCCACGTCGGCTCCGAGCGCGGCCACGTCCCCGCGTCGGTCGTCGGGTGCGAACAGGAACCGGCCCGACAGCTCCCGCACCGCCTCGCTCGTACACAGCGCGCTGTCGAGGGACTCCAACCGGGGCCGTACATCCCGCTCGCGGCCCCCGTCCAGACCGGACAACGGCGAGGCGACGATGCTTCGCACCCGGTCGTGCGCGTGCGAACGGAGCAGGCCCACGCCGTCGAGCAGGCCGGCCAGTTCCGCTCCGCAGCCGTCGAGGAGCCCCCGGAGCTGCACATTGCCCCGTGAGGTGAGACGAAGATCCCGACCGTCTCCGGCGGCGTGCAGCCGCAGCGCGCCCGGGCAGGCGTCATCGCGCTCCCGTGAGGCCTCGGTGGCCTGGGACGACGAAGGCGCAGGGGGCGTGGGCATGGCGGCGAGCATACCGACCATCACACCGGATGTATGTCCCGCCCTCTTGCGGTGACCCTTACTGTGCTTCCCGGTGGCTCTCTCTTCGGCTACGACGCCAACCCCTGGGCCCTGCACGGCATCGCCGAACGCCTGCTGGAGGCGCTCCGCCAGGTGTACCTGAAGACGAAAGGCGACCTGGAGGGTGAGAAGCACCGAGGACCCGGGCGGCGCAGCCGGCGCACAGGCCGTGGACGAGTCGCGTGTTCGCCGTCGTCACTCGATCCAGCGGGCAGCGGCTTCGTAGGTCGTGTCGGGGGTGCTGTTGAACGCGATGGCCGCGTCGGGTGCGTACCGCCGGACCAGGTTGACCACCTGCTCCAGGAGTTCGACCTGATCGTCCGAGTGCCGCAGGCCACCGCCGATGGTGACGCACTCCCACGGACGGGACCGCAGCGCCGTCCCGACGACCACCGCCACGTCGTCACTTCCGTCAAGGCCGATCAGGCAGGTCTCCACGCCCACGCCATGCCGCGCGAACTTCGTCAGCCCCGCCTCGATCGCCTTGGCCGCCGGCTCGGGATCCCACGGCCCGGGAACCCGGTGCGGATCGAGCCCGATGACGAGGACGCGGGGTGAATCAGGGGTGTCCATGTCTGGACGATACGCGTCGAACGACCCGTGAACCGGAAGGCGAACGCCTCAGCGCCTGACTGACGACGCCGTAGACCGCGGCTCAGGCCAGCGCGTTGACCGCTGCCGAGAACACGCGGGGCAGACGGGCGGCCGTGGGCATGATGCGGGGCGCGAGCGCGGGCTGGAGGCGGGCTCGGAGCAGGAGGTCGGTCAGCAGTCGGTGCCGGCGCGTGGCCCGGAGCCAGTCGGTCTCGTAACGGCCCGGTGTGCCCCGGCGCAGGTTGGCGACCAGGGCCTCGGCGCCGACGAGCGCGAGGGCGATGCCTTCACCGGTCAGGGCGTCGACGTAGCCGGCGGCGTCGCCGACGAACAGGATCCTGCCGTGGGCCCGGGTGCGGGCCCGCTGCCGCAGGGGCCCGGCGCCCCGCACCGGGGTGACGGCCCGGTCCCGCGGCAGGCGGGCCACCAGGCCCGGAAAGCCCTCCAAGTGGGCGGTGAAGGAGGCTCGCCGGGTGGTCAGCACGGCGATGCCGACGAGCCGGGGACCGACCGGGGTGACGTACGCCTCCGCGTCCCCGCCCCAGTGCACTTCCACGTACGGCGACCAGGGCGTCACCGCGTAGTGCCGGCGCAGCCCGTAGCGGGGGGCGGCACGGGTTCGCACCTCCAGGCCGAGGGCGCGGCGCACCGGTGAGTGCAGGCCGTCCGCCGCGACCAGCCACCGGCAGCGCAGCCCCGTGCCGGGCACGGTCACGCCCGTACCGTCCTGCCGTACCTCTCCCACGCGCAGCGGCAGCACGGGCACCCCGGCTGCCAGCACGGCGCGGTGCAGCACGCCGTGCAGGTCGGTGCGGCGCACGCCCATGCCGGAGCCCCGGCGGAACGCGGCCTCGACCCGGCGGGCGCCCTGGACGTAGCGGATGCCGCCGACGGGGACGCCGGGGACCTCCAGGCCGAGTGCGGCGAGCGAGCGGACCGCGCCGGGCATCAGCCCCTCGCCGCAGGCCTTGTCGACCGGGGCGGGTCGCGGCTCGACGACGACCGTGTCGAGACCGGCGCGCGCGGCGTGCAGGGCGGTGGCGAGACCGGCGGGTCCGCCTCCGACGATCACCAGGTCGTGGCGGGCACTCACGCGGGCGCCGCCTGGGCCAGGGCCGTGTTCTCACAGCGCAGGCGGACGGAGAGCAGGAACGCGTTGGCCGCGGTGAAGACGGTCGCGGTCAGCCACGCCGAGTGCACCAGGGGCAGGGCGGCCACCTCCACCACGACCGCGACGTAGTTCGGATGCCGCAGGAAGCGGTAGGGTCCGGCACCGACCAGACGCGCTCCCGGGACGACGATCACCCGGGTGTTCCAGTAGGGCCCGAGCGTCGCGACGCACCACCAGCGCAGGATCTGCGCCAGGAGCGCCAGGGCCAGCATGGGCCATCCCAGGGCGGGCAGGAACGGACGGTCGGCGAGCAGGGTTTCGAGCAGACAGCACACGAGCAGCCCGGTGTGCAGGGCGACCATCACGGGGTAGTGGCCGCGGCCGTGCTCGATGCCGGCGCGGGCGAGCGTCCACGCCGCGTTGCGGCGGGCGACGACGAGTTCGGCCACGCGTTCGGCGGCGACGGCGAGGACCAGGAGCGTGTACCACGGCATGAGAGCACCTCACCAGCGCAGGAGGACGAGTTCCGAGCAGAACCCCGGGCCCATCGCCAGGAGCAGGCCCCACGTGCCGTGCTCCGGTTCACGACGGGCCCGGACGTCCTCGAGAATGTGCAGCACGGACACGGACGACATGTTCCCCACCGCGGCGAGGGAGCGCCGCGAGGAGTCCAGGGCGTCGTCGGCCAGGCCCAGGCTCTCGCTCACCGCCGACAGGACCCGCGGGCCACCCGGGTGGCAGATCCAGGTTCCGATGTCGTCGACGGTCAACTCGTGCTCGGCCAGGAAGGCGCGCAGGTGCCGGCCGAAGCGGCCCCGGACGATGTCCGGGACACCGGCGTCGATCACGACGCGGAAGCCGGTGGCACCGATCTCCCATCCGAGCAGATGCTCGGTCCCCGGGTACAGCCGGCTGCGCGTGGCGACCACGCGGGGACCGGCCGCTGGTTCGACCGTGCCGCTGCCGCTGCCGCTGCCGCTGCCGCTGCCGCTGCCGTCGCCGCCGTGCGCGACGAGTGCGGCCGCGCCGTCGCCGAAGAGCGCCCCGGCCACGAGGTTGGCACGCGAGCCGTCACCGCGCTGGAGCGTCAGCGAGCACAGCTCGACGGTGAGCAGTACGGCGGTGTCGCCCGGATGCCCGAGCAGGTGGTCGTGCACCCGGGCCAGACCGGCGGCGCCCGCGACGCAGCCGAGCCCGAACAGCGGAAGCCGTTTGACGTCGGGGCGCAGCCCCATGCGTCCGGCCAGCCGGGCGTCGAGCGACGGCGTGGCCACGCCCGTGATCGAGGCGAACACCAGCAGGTCGACGTCGGCCGGTGCCAGTCCCGCGTCCCGCAGCGCGCCCGAAAGGGCCTCCTCGCCCAGTTCGAGACCCGCCTCGATCCACGCGTCGTTGCGGCGCCCGAAGTCACCGAGCCGGGCGTACCGCTCGATCGGCAGGGCGAGGTGACGCGTGCGCACCCCCGCGGCCGCGTGCACCCGGTGCAGCAGGGCGCGGTCCGCACCGGGTGGCAGGCACAGGTCGCCGATGAGCCCGGTGAGTTCGTCCTGGGCGTACCGGTGCGGGGGCAGCGCGCACCGCACGGCGGCGATGCGGGGGCCCGTCGCGGCCGGGGGCGAAGGGCGGCGCGCGGTGGCAGGGGGAGTGGACGGGGCGGGAGCAGGCTCGACGATCACGGGGACACGCATGTCGCCCATGCCTTCCTCGGCCGGCGCTCCCACTACCGTGCCTATGTGTCACTCCACCCGTCCGGGGTTCTCCCGCGCTCGTCCGGCACGGTCGTGGCGCTGCTGCGCGCCTGCCATCCGGAACCGACGGCCGCCGTCACCGTCTTCGTGGCGGCCCTGGCGGCCGGAGCCGGCCGCGGGCCGGGCGGGTCGGTGGCGGTGTCCCTCGCCGTACTGTCCGGCCAGCTCTCGATCGGCTGGTGCAACGACGCGGTCGACGCACGGCGCGACACGGCCTGCGGACGCGGTGACAAGCCGGTGGGCACCGGGCAGCTTCCGCGTGCCGCTGCCGCCGTCGCGGCGGGCACGGCCCTTGTCCTGTGCGTACCGCTGTCCCTGTTCTGCGGGCTCGCCGCGGGAGCGGCCCACCTGGTGGGGGTGGCCGCCGGCTGGGCGTACAACCTGCGGCTGAAGCGGACGGTCCTCTCGCCGCTGCCGTACGCCGTGGGCTTCGCCTCCCTGCCGGCCCTCGTCACCCTCGGCCCGCCGCTGTCGGCCTGGCCCGCCTGGTGGGCCACGGCCGCCGGGGCCCTGCTGGGCGTGGGAGCCCACCTCGCGAATGTGCTGCCGGACATCGAGGACGACCTCGCCACGGGGGTGCGCGGGCTGCCCCAGCGGCTGCGCCGGCCTGCCTGCCGCCGGCTGGCGCCGGTCGTGATGTCGGCCGCCGTGGGAGTGCTCGTCGTGGGACCGCCCGGCTCGACCGGGGCCGCGGACCGGGTGCTGGCGGGGGCGGCCGTGGCCGCCGCCGTGGCGGGCACGGCGGTGCGGTCGGGAACCCGCAGCCGGTGGCCCTTCCGCGCGGCCATCGTGGTCGCCGGCATCGCGGTGGCCCAACTGCTGCTGCACGCCCCCGACATGACCTGAGCTGGGCACCCCCCGGCCCTCGCCGCAGAGGGAGTGACGACGGGGAATCCGGGGCCGCGGACGTCCAGGACCGACGGGAGCCGGGTCGGCCGGGAGGCGTCGCCCGCCGTCGCGGAGTGGGGTGGTGGGGGCCGTCACCGCGGCCGGGTGGAGATCTGGATCAGGTTGCCGCAGGTGTCGTCGAAGACGGCGGTGGTGACGGGGCCCGCCTCCAGCGGCTCCTGGGTGAAGCGGACGCCGAGGGCCCTCATGCGCTCGTACTCGGCGTGGACGTCGTCGACGGTGAACTGGGCGAGGGGGATACCGTCCTCGGTGAGGGCGTCGCGGTAGGGCTTGACGGCCGGGTGGCCCGCGGGCTCCAGCAGGAGTTCGGTGCCGTCGGGCTCGTCGGCGGAGACGACGGTCAGCCACCTGTCCTGTTCCCCCACCGGCACGTCGTGCTTCTTCACGAAGCCGAGCACCTCGGTGTAGAACCGCAGCGCCTTGGCCTGGTCGTCGACGAAGACGCTGGTCAGGTGGATCCTCATGGGGTGGTCTCCTTCGCTTTCGACGTGCCGGGGACCGGCCATCGCTCGGTGATGTGCCTCAGTGGCGCGGTGTTCGGGTCGTGGTACTTGCAGCGGCCCTCGCGCCGGGAGTTCACGAGCCCGGCGGCCTCGAGTACGGCGAGGTGCTGGGAGACCCCCTGGCGGGAGATGGCCAGCCCGTGGTTCATGCTCAGCCGCGAGCAGATCTCGAACAGGGTCTGTCCGGACTTCCGCACGAGTTCGTCGAGGATGATGCGCCGCGTGCGGTCGCTCAGGGCTTTGAAGAGTTCGTCGGCCACCACGGCACTATAGGCAAGTCGCTGCTTGCCTATCAAGGCGGTGGCCGGCACCGCCCGCCCGCCCGTCGGCCGGCGCCTACGAGTCCGCGAAGAGGGGGTCGTAAGGGGCGCTCGTGCGGCCTCCCGACATGAAGGAGACGAAGTCGCCCACGAAGGCGCTCCGGCCGTACGCCGAGTCACCGGTGGCGAGGTCGCGGTGGAAGGCGGTGCGGAAGAGCGCCCGGTACTCGTCGGCGTCGATGGTGCCGTTCCCGTCCCTGTCGGTGGCGTCGAACAGCACCTCGGCGACGCGGATCAGCGCGGGCCCGGCCATGGCGGGGACGGCGGCGGCGTACTCGGCGGCGCTGACGCGGCCGTCACCGTCGGTGTCGAGGGCGCCCTGGAGTTCGCGCCACCAGGCGGCGAAGGCGTCGTAGAGCCGGGTCTCCTCGGGCTCGTCCAGGTCCAGCCGGGTGGACAGTTCCCGCGCCATGGCCGCGAGGTCCGGCCAGTCGAGGTGGCCGTCGCCGGTCTGGTCCAGGACCTGCCGGAAGAACTCCTCCGCGGGGCGTCGGCTCGCGTGCGCGCCCGCGGGCACCGGGCCGTCGGAGCCGCCCAGGGGGGTGATCAGGCGGAGCAGGGCCGCGGCCTGCTCCATACGGCCGCGCAGGGCGGTCACGGTCCGGGCGCTGGGGTCGTCGGTCGTGGGGGAGAGCGTGAGCAACTCGATGACCTTCTCCGCGTCGAGCCAGCCCTCGGGCAGGAAGCGGGCCAGTCCGGCGGTGAGGTAGGCGCCCCGCATGAGGGTCTCGGCGCCGGGCATCTCCGGCAGGCCGGCCCGCCGCCGGTACGGCTCGGGGAGGGAGGCGACCGTGATCGCGCCGAGGAGCGGCCCGGCGACGGCCCGGCCCGCCGCCCACAGGGTCGGCGCGCCGCCGAGCAGCGCCGGGGCGGGCAAGTGGTCGAACAGCCGGTACAGGATGATGCGGGCCGCCTCCGTGTTCTCCAGTTCCTCCTCGACGACCCGGTCGAAGTACGTCCAGAAGTCCTGGACGTTCTCGGGGAGTTCTCCGGCGTCGCCGTCAAGGGCGGCGAGGAACGCGCGGTACTCGGCGTACATCCGTTCCATCGTGTCCTGTTCGAGAGGCTGGCCGCTCAGTCGGCACATCGTGACGGCACTCTCGAAAAGGGTGGCGACCACCCAGGCGCGGGTGGCGCGGTCCATCGCGTCGTAGGGCCGGCCACGGGAGTCCGAGCCGCTCATGCGCGCGTGCAGCCGGTTGAGCCGGGCGGCCTCCCGCTCCCGTACCGCGGGGTCGCCGCTGTACATGCGCCGCATGCTCAGGAAGGTGTTGCGGAGCCGGCGCCAGGGGTGGGCGACGAAGGTGGAATTGTCTGCGAGGGCCGCGCCGATCTGGGGGTGGGCCGCCTCCAGCACGGTCGCACGGATGATGCCGAGGGCCCAGCGCGGATCGTCGAAGAAGGAGTGGAACCGTGAACCCGGCGCGAACAAGGGGGGTTCGTCGTCGGGCTGCCCGGTGTGCGTGCGGCTCGTGTCGGTCGTCATCGTGGGTCTCCGTTCGTCGGGGGCGGTACGTCGCCGAAGCGGCGGTCGCGGCGCCGGTAGGTGTCCAGGCAGGCCAGGAAGTCGGGGGCCCGGAAGTCCGGCCAGAGCACGTCGGGGAACGTCCACTCGGCGTAGGCGACCTTCCAGAGCATGAAGTTGGAGATGCGCTGCTCGCCGGAGGTCCGGATGACCAGGTCCACATCGGGTGTGTCGGGGAACGGCAGGTGCTGGGCGAAGAGGTCCTCGGTCACCTCGTCCGCCGGCGTCCCGCTCCGGATGAGCGACCGCGCGGCCTCGACGATGTCCCTGCGTCCGCCGTGATCGAACGCCACGGTCAGCGTCATGCCCCGGTTGCCGTCGGTCAGCGTCGTCAGGTCGGCGAAGTCCTGGGCCAGTCCGAGGGGAATGCGGGGGTCGGTGACCCCGAGGAAGCGGCAGCGGATGCCGCGGGCGAGCAGGAGCGGTGCGTGCTTGCGCACCACCCGGCGGACCAGGCCCATCAGATAGTCGACTTCCGCCCCGGGCCGCTTCCAGTTCTCGGTGGAGAACGCGTACAGGGTCAGCCACTCGACACCCGCCGACCGGGCCGTCTCGATGATCTCGACGACCGTGGCCTCAGCAGCCCGGTGACCCGCCGTACGGGGCAGCGAACGCCGTTGTGCCCACCGGCCGTTCCCGTCCATCACGCAGGCCACGTGCCTGGGCACGGCGCGTGCTGCGGCGGGCTCGCCGCCCTGGTCCACCGTGCCGGGCGTCGCCGCACGTCCGGCAGTAGCGCGCTCGTTCACACCCACCCGCCCCGCCTCACCCACGCCCCCACCGGCGCGTTCCCTGTCGGGATCCTGGCAGCGGCAGGGACGTCGGCAGGCGGAAACGGCCCGCCGTCATCCTTGGCTCACATGTCCGAGTCCCCCCCCCGGCGATGCGGCAGGTCCCTGCGGCGCCGGCGCCGACTGTCGCGTCTGCCCGCCGCGCCACGGAATTAACGTGCGTTTTGGTGGCTTGCCCTGCGGAGGCAAGGGCATTCGGTGGTCTGGAGGTTGATAACTATGGTTCCCCTGCTTCTTGTGCTTCTCCTGGCCCTGATCCTCTTCGGCGCGGGCTTCGCGTTGAAGGCGCTCTGGTGGATCGCGGTCGTCGTGCTCGTCGTGTGGCTGCTGGGCTTCCTCGTCCGGCCCGCCGGCAGCGGAGGCCGCAGGGGCCGCTGGTACCGCTGGTAGCCGGCAGGCCCAGGTGCGTGCCGCGCGTGGCTGCCCGAACGGCGGGCCCGGTCGCTCGACCGGGCCCGCCGTCGTGCCGGGACCCGCTGCCTCACCGGGTGCGACTCCACCGCGGCCGCCGGGATCGGCATAGGGCCTCAAACTCGCCATACTGGTCAAAATGGGATGAAATTCCGAAGGGTCAGTTCGGCGAGTTCCTGGAGGCGCAGCGATGCAGCAGCACGCCGAGGACGGAAGCGACCGCACGACGGACGCCGCGGAGGAGCCTGAGCCGTACGACGACGGGGTGTACGACGACGGGACGGCGCAGGAGGACGCCGCGGTCCAGGGCGACGATCCGGCGGCGGGGCGCCCGGCGGGGCGCGGGCCCGACGTCTTTCTGGACGTCCCCCGGCTGAAGGTCGACGAGATCGACCTCGACGTCGAGGACCTGCGGGCCCGGGTGTCCCTGCAGGCCGAGGTGCTCGACCTGCTCAAGCTGAACGTGGGCGCCGACGTCGCGCTCGGCCAGGTCCACCTCGGCATCTCGGGGGTCGAGGCACAGGCCCGGCTCGAGGTCCGCCTGGACAACGTCGCGCTGATCATCAACCGGGTTCTCACCACGCTCGACCGCAACCCGCAGATCCTGGAGGAACTGGCCCGCGGCGTCGGGTCGGCCGCGGGCGACGTGGGCCGGGGTGCCGGGAGCGCCGTGCGGCACGTGGGGGAGGGGGCCGGCAGCGCGGTCGAGGACGTCGGCGGCGCCGCGGGTGAGGCTGTGGGAGAGGTCGCTCAGGACGTCGGTGATGCCGTCGAGGGCGTCGGCGGGAGGGCGGGGGAAGCCGTCGCCGAGGTGGGAGGCGTGGCGGACAGGGCCGGCGCGGGCGCGGGCGCGGGCGACGCGGCGCGGGAGGCCGGACAGGCTGCCGGGCGACGCGTTCGACGCACCCCGGAGGCGGCCGGGGGCGGAAACCCTCCCCGACGGCGCCGTATCCGCGATGACGGGTCAGGGGCGGCGCGCCCCACCGCGCGCCGGAGTGCCGGGAAGCGCGAAGAGCCGCCGTGAACGGGGCCGTCCGGACCCTCGGCCGCCGAGGCCCCCGCCGGGCGTACCGCGGGTCCCGCCCCCGAAGTCTCCTTCGACGCCGTCGTCGGCGGCGACCGGCTGCGTTTCGCGGAGTCGCCACGGACCCGCGTCTCCTTTCCGGGGAGCGGAGCGCGCGCGTCGGTGTCCCGCACCGAGCGGACCAACCTGCCCCGACGGGTGGAGCCCGGGCGGGACTATCGCGACGTGACGGTGAGGTACCGCCTCGCCAGTCGCCTCACCGGGACCCCGCGGGACGGGGCGCCGTCGGACGAGGACGGTCGGTGACGGGTTCGGCCCGGAGTCCGGAGAAGCAGATTCGAAGCAGTCGCCATTGCAGAAAATCTGTAGCGCCCGGAGTAGACATTCGGGCTCGCGGGGGTTAGTGTCATGGACGTAGCCGAAAGTCAGTAAGGCGCGGCAGGGACGGACTGCCGCGCAAGCAGGCCGGCGACAGGAGCGGCCCCAGGGGTCGCGCAGCAGTACCTGTCGCCGGTCCGTACGGATTGACGGAAGAGGTAAGGAGCAGAACGCCATCAGGATCGCCCGGGGTCGGGACGATGTCCCCCCGGGTACCGCAGACCCCGGATTGGAAGGTGGTCCCCGGTCACGCAGCCGCGATCCCCGCAGTACCGCCCTCGCGGGTGGACCTGCGACAAGAGAAGGCCGGTGCAGTCAGCCGGCAGATGGTGTTGAAAGCTCGGGGCCCGGGTGCCGTACGGCGCTCGGGCCCCTCGACGCGTTCCCGGAAGAAGAGGTCTATGCCCCCTCGCAGTACCCGCCCCACCGACAAGTTCGACGACGACGACTATCCCGCCTACACCATGGGCCGGGCTGCCGAGATGATCGGTGCCACGCCGGCCTTCCTGCGAGCGTTGGGCGAGCACCGTCTGATCACGCCGCTGCGGTCCGAAGGCGGGCATCGCCGCTACTCCCGCTATCAGTTGCGTATGGCCGGCCGTGCTCGCGAACTCGTCGACTCCGGCACGCCCATCGAGGCCGCCTGCCGCATCATCATCCTTGAGGACCAGCTCGAGGAGGCCCAGCGCCTCAACGAGGAACTCCGCGGTCACGGTCGGTCCGCACCTTCGGCCTGACCCTCCTCGCCCGTGAAACCGACGTGCTCCCACGGGCATCGGTCGGGTAGCGTGCGCGCCATGTCGAGTCCTGAGTCGGACAGGTCGGGGGCTTGCGGTCACGCCGTCGGCCCCCTGAACCACTGAGTCCGCAGCCCTGTCGCCGCACCGCTTCCGCGGTGCGACGAGAGTGCGCCGTGCCCGGGGCCGGCCGCGGTGACGAGATGACCTCTCGTGTTTCTCTCACCTCGGAGCCACTCGATGCCTCTCCCGCTGTACCTGCTCGCCCTGGCCGTCTTCGCCATGGGCACCTCGGAGTTCATGCTCGCCGGCCTCCTGCCGGACATCGCCTCGGACCTCGACGTCACCGTCGCGACGGCCGGGGCCCTCACCTCGGCCTTCGCGATCGGCATGGTCGTCGGTGCCCCTCTCGTGGCCGCGCTCGCCCGCAACTGGCCCCGCCGCGCCGCCCTTCTGGTGTTCGTACTCGTCTTCGCGGCGGCCCATGTCGTGGCAGCCGTCACCACCAGCTTCCCCACCCTGTTCGCCACTCGCGTCGTCGCCGCGCTCGCGAACGCGGGGTTCCTCGCCGTCGCCCTGACGACCACCGCCGCCCTGGTTCCGCCCGACCGGAAGGGACGCGCGCTGGCCGTACTGCTGGCGGGCACGACGCTGGCCACGATCGCGGGTGTTCCCGGCGGCGCGGTGCTCGGCACATGGCTCGGCTGGCGGGCCGCCTTCTGGGCCGTCGCCGCCCTCTGCCTGCCGGCCGCCCTCGGCATCCTGACGGGGATCCCGGCGGGACGCGCGGCCAACCGGGCCACCGGCGGACCGGCGTTGCGAAGCGAGCTGGCCCGGCTCGCACGGCCGCGGCTGGTCCTGGCCATGCTGCTCGGCGCGCTCGTGAACGCGGCCACCTTCGGGAGCCTCACCTTCCTCGCCCCCGTGGTGACCGACGGCGCCGGACTGGACGAGTCGTGGGTCTCCGCCGCTCTGGTGCTCTTCGGCGCCGGTTCCTTCGCCGGTGTCACCGTCGCCGGGCGGTTGTCCGACCGGCGACCCGGTACGGTCCTCGCCGTCGGCGGTCCGTTGCTGCTCGTCGGCTGGCCGGCCCTGGCGATGCTGGCCGCCGAGCCGGGCGCTCTGTTCGTCCTCGTGTTCGTGCAGGGCGCGCTGTCGTTCGCGCTGGGCGGCACGCTGATCACCCGGGTCCTCTACGAGGCCGCGGGAGCCCCCACCATGGCCGGCGCGTACGCGACGGCGGCCCTCAACGTGGGCGCCGCCGTCGGCCCCGTCGTCGCCGCGGCCACCCTCGACGGCGGAGCCGGGACCCTCGGGCCGCTCTGGGCGAGCGGTGTCCTCGTCGCGGTGGCGCTGCTCGTCGCCCTCGCCGGCCGCGCCAGCCGCATGATCGCGTGATCCCTGCCCGCCCGCGGGAACCGGGGGCAGGGCCCGTCCGGGTCCCGGCCTCCGATCACGCCGCGTTCCCGTCCCCGCCGGCCAGGAACGGGCGCAGCAGTGTGAGCAGGGCGCGCGGGCGGTGCAGCGGGATGATGTGGCCGCAGTCCTCGAGGAGGTGGCCGGTGAGATCGTCGGTGACCGGGCGGAGCTGGCGTTCCAGCGCGGCACCGACAGGCCGGGCGCCCAGCGCCATCGTCGGCACCGTCAGGCGGGCGGTGGCGACGGCGCGCTCGATCTGCGCCGCGCTCTCGGGCAGCGCCCGGTAGTACGCGAACGCGCTCCGCAACGCCTGGCGCCCGGTGTACGCCCGGACGAAGGCGTCGCGGAGCCCGGGGCGCACCCCGTCGCCGAGCGTGCCGGTGCGCAGGAACCAGTCGACGTAGGCGGCCTCGTGGCCCTCCAGCACGGTCTCGGCGAGGCCGGGCCCGGCCGCATGGAAGCCGAACCACCAGGGCGGACCGCCGGCGAGGAAGTCCTCGGCGCCGGGCAACCCGCCCAGGAGGGACTCCATGACGACCAGGCGCCGGACGAGACCGGGGCGGCGCAGGGCGAGGAGGAAGGCCGGCGCGGAACCCGCGTCGATGCCCACCACCGCGGCCGAGGAGACGCCGAGCGCGGTGAGGAGCGCCGCGGCGTCCTCGGCCAGCGTGCCCGCGTCGTACCCGGAGGCGGCCCGGCTGCTCGCGCCGAACCCGCGCAGGTCCGGCGCGACGACGCGGTGGCGGCCCGAGAGGCCGGCCATGACGTCCGTCCACAGCTCCCAGGTGTGCGGGAACCCGTGCAGCAGCAGGACGGCCGGGCCGGAACCGGCGAGGGCGACGTTCAGTTCGACACCGTTGACGGGGATGCGCCGCAGTTCGGGCATGGGGGCTCCAGGTGATGAGGGAGGGAGGGGTGAGGAGGGGTGAGGAAAGGTGACCAGGTCACGCTAGGGAACTAAACTGGCCCCTCCAAGACGGCACTTTCCCTTCAGGTGGTGAGCCCCGAGTGACCACCCCGAGGACCGGCGAACCCGGCCGGCGGCCCGGTGAGCGCGGCGACCTGCTGGACCCGCGCTGCCCGACCCGCCAGTTGCTCGACCGCATCGGCACCAAGTGGACGTCGATGGCGGTCAAGGTGCTGGCCGAGGAGGCTCCGGACGAGCTGCGGTTCGCCGAACTGCGCCGCCGTATCCCCGGCATCTCGCAGAAGATGCTCTCCGTCACCATGCGGAGCCTGGCCCGGGACGGCCTGGTCGCGCGCCGGGTGGAACCCACGGTGCCGCCCGCCGTCCACTACCGGCTCACCGAGCTGGGCCTGTCCCTGGAACAGCCGCTCGCCGCCCTGCGGGTCTGGGCCGAGACACACATGCCGGAGATCGACCGCAGCAATCGGCTCGCCGACGAGGCGCCCTCCGGCTAGGTCGTGCGTCGGTCGTGCGTGGAAGGTGCCGGTCACCGCCCTTCGGGGCCGGTCGGCGGCCCCCGGATATGCTCGGCCGCATGGTCCGATCGTCCCGTGGTGAGGCGAGCCCCGGGATGTGGCGCCGGGAAGCGGGCACCGTCGTGCACCGGAGCGTGGCGCTCCCGGAGCAGCCGGGCGGCCCGTTCGCCATCACCGCCGGGTTCCGGGTCTCCCGCGTCCCCACCGAATGGGCGCCGCACTCGCACCCCCTGCACGAACTCGTCTGGGTGCGCGGCGGAACACTGACGTCACGCGTCGCGGACCGGGTCTTCACCGTGTCCGAGGGGCACGGGCTGTGGATGCCCGCCGGAGTGGTGCACGGGGGCAGGGCGACGGCGGGGGCGCGCTTCCACGACGCCTTCTTCGCCCCCGACCGCACGCCGATCGCGTTCGGGGAGCCGAAGGCGATCGCCATGACGCCGCTGCTCGAATCCTTGTTGACCCACCTGTCCCGTACCGATCTCGACGCGGCGGCCAGGACACGGGCGGAGGCGGTCGTCTTCGACGTGCTCCGGCCGGCCGACCGCCAGTTCGCGCTGCCGGTGCCCGACGACGCCAGGATCGACGCGCTCGTCGAGACCCTGCTGGACGACCCCGCCGACTGCCGCTCGCTGGCGGAGTGGGCCCTGCGGCTCGGCCTCAGCGACCGCACCGTCACCCGCGCCTTCCGGCAGGCGACGGGTCTTTCCTTCGCGCAGTGGCGGCAGATGCTCCGGGTGCATCGGGCGCTGACGCTCCTGTCCGAGGGCGTCGACGTGACGACGGTCTCCGAGACGCTCGGCTACGCACAGCCCAGCTCCTTCATCGCCGCCTTCCGACGCGTCATGGGCACCACGCCCGGCGCGTTCTTCGACGCCGCGGACGGATCCGGTGATGTCCGGAATCCCGTATCGGGTGTCGAGAACTCCTGATTGTGGACACCGCAAGCGGAATATAGCCTTCTCGGAGTTAGGTAACCCTTAGTTGTTGCTCGCCGTGATCGGTGCTGCCCGCACACGGGCGAGCCCGGTCCGTCCGGTGCAGGCGGACAGGGGTGCCGCAACCCCGCCCCTCCGACCCTCCGGACGCATCGATGATCACACGCCCCGCCCGCCACACCGGTGGCCCGGCCGCCGTCCCCGCCGCACCCTCCGCCGCCCTCAACGGGTACGGCCCGGAGCTGCGGTACGACGGCAAACCGGTCGTCCACGGCGTCTCGGTGGACCTGGCGGCCGGACGCGTGGCCGCCCCCGTGGGGCCGAACGGCAGCGGGAAGTCCACGCTCCTGCGCGCACTGTCCCGACTGCACCGGACGGACGGCGGCCGGGTGGCGCTCGGCGGCCGCGGCGGCCGGCCCGAGCGCGACGCGGCGCCGCTCAGCGCCCGCGAGTTCGCCCGTGAGCAGCGGGTCCGGCTCGCCGCCTGCCTCGCCCGGGAGACCGGCGTCGTACTGCTCGACGAACCGACCAACCACCTGGGCCTGCGCCACCGGATCGAAACCCTCGACCTCGTGCGCGACCTCGTCGACGAGCACGGCATCGCCGTCGGGATCGTGCTGCACGACCTCGACCGGGCGTCCCGCGTCGCGGACACGCTGGTCCTCCTGCGCTCCGGACGCGTCCACGCGGCGGGCGCGCCCACCGGCGTCCTCACCGCCGACAACATCGGCGAGGTGTACGCCATGCGCGTCGAGGCCGCCGCGGACCCCCGCACCGGCCGGCTGCGCACCGACCCCATCGGCCGGCACCTCGCCTGAGGCAGGGCTCGGGCCGCCCGCACCCGGGCCCTCGCACACGGCCCCCACCCACTCCACACCACTGCGACACCGCACAAGAACAAGAAAGAGGCCCCTTCATGAACCGTGTCCGTCGCCTGGCGGCGTCAGCCTCCACGGGGCTCGTCCTCCTCGCCGCAACGGCCTGCGGCACGACCGACGTCGACAAGGCCGAGGCCGGCGGCGGCACCGGCGCGTCGCCCGCGTCCAAGGACTGCGCCTCGGACACCACGACCACCTCGACCGGCCCGGTCTCCTTCAAGGACGGCGTCGGCCGGCAGGTCGAACTGGACAAGCCCGCCCAGCGGATCGCGGTCCTGGAATGGCAGCAGGTCGAGGACGCGCTGACGCTGTGCGTCACGCCCACCGCCGTCTCCGACGCGAAGGGATACAGCACCTGGGTCAGCGCGGAGAAGCTGCCGAGCGGGGTGACCGACATCGGCACCCGTGAGGAACCCGACCTCGACACCCTCTACGCGGCCAAGCCGGACCTCGTCGTCGTGGAGGCCTTCGACGCCGAGGACGAGACCGTCGCACGGCTGGAGAAGCGAGGCGTACCCGTGATGGCCACGCGCGGCGCGGACCCGGACGACCCGATCGGGAACATGCGGGAGGTCTTCGCCATGATCGGCAAGGCGACGGGCCGCACCGAGCGGGCCGACCAGGTGCTCGAGGAGTTCGACGAGCACCTCGCGAGCGCCAAGCAGCGGGTCGCCGACGCCGACCTGCCCACGAAGGACTTCCTCTTCTTCGACGGCTGGCTCCAGGGCGGCAACCTCACCGTCCGCCCCTACAGCGACGGCGCCCTGTTCACCGAGATAGGCAAGGAACTCGGCATGAAGCCCGCCTGGACCGACGCCGTCAACAAGGACCACGGCGACGGAGGCGTCGACCCCTCCTACGGCCTCGCCCAGACCGACGTCGAAGGTCTCACCGCGGTGGGCGACGCCAACCTCTTCTACGCCAACGACGAGGGAGCCGGCGGTTACGTCGCGGCGTTGCGGAAGAACCCGATCTGGAAGACCCTCCCGGCCGTCAAGGAGGGCCGCGCGCACTCGTTCCCGGCGCGCGTGTGGGGCGCAGGCGGTCCGCGCTCCTGCGAGCAGGCGATCGACGCCTACGTCGACGTACTCGACAAGAAGTGAGCACACCGCGCCAAGTGAGCACGTCGCGAGAGATCACCACACCGCGGGTGCCGGCACCCGGCGGGCACCCGCTGCCGCGCGGCGAGCGCCGCACCGGGCCCGCCGGAGCCGCCGTCCTCCTCGCCCTCCTCGTCGTTGTCGCCCTGGTGGGCATGTGGCACCTGACGCAGGGGACTTCGCAGGTCGGCGCCGGCGACCTGGTGCGCCACCTCACCGGGCAACGGGAACACGCCGGCCAGGACCCGGTCGGTGAGGTGCTCATCGGCTCGCGCCTGCCGCGTCTGCTGGCGGGAGTGGCGGTCGGGTTCGCCCTCGGTGCGGCCGGGGCGCTGCTCCAGTCCGTCACGCGCAACGCGCTCGCCTCACCCGACACCCTCGCGGTCACCGCCGGCGCCCACTTCACCCTGACCCTGGTCGCGGCCTTCGGACTCGCCGTCCCGCTGTGGGCCTCGGGCGCCGTCGCCCTCACCGGCGGCCTGGCCGCGGCGGCGCTCGTGCTGCTGCTGGCGGGACGGGCCGCGGGCACCGCCGGTACCCGCCTGATCCTCGCCGGATCGGCGACGGCGATGGCCCTGGACGCGGCGACCGGATCGCTCCTCGTCCTGTTCGACCAGAACACGACCGGCCTCTTCGCCTGGGGCAGCGGCTCGCTCGCGCAGGTGAACATCGACGCCTCGGTCCGTGCCTGGCCCGTCCTGGCCGTGGCGCTGTGCCTGGCCCTGGCCCTGTCCCGGCGCCTGGACGTGATGCACCTCGGCGACGACACCGCGGCCGGTCTCGGTGTGCCGATCCGGACCACCCGCGTGACCGTGGTGCTCTGCGCGGTGCTGCTGACCAGCACGGCGGTCACACTCGCCGGACCGATCTCCTTCGTCGGCCTCGGCGCCCCCGTCGTGATCCGCCTGATCGCGGGGCGGGTCCGGGCCCTGCGCCGGCACCTGTACGCGGTCCCCGCGGCCGGGCTGGCCGGCGCGCTGCTCATCCTGCTCGCGGACGCGGTGCTGCGCGCGGTCCAGGGCGCGGACGGGGCCGCCGCCATACCCACCGGCGTACCGACCGCGCTGCTCGGCTCGGTCGTGATCGTGGTCCTCGCGCTGCGCCTGCGGGACACGGGACAGGTGCGGCGGCCTCCGAGCGCGCGGGTCGCCGCGCGTTCGCACCGCGCGTTCCTCCTCGTGGTGTGCGCGGCGCTGGTCCTCCTGGCGGTGGCGGCCCTCGCGGCGGTGCTGGCGGGAAGCCTCTGGCTGCGCACCGGGGACCTCGTGCTCTGGGCCCGGGGCGGCGCGCCGGACCTGATCGGCCAGGCACTCGACGACAGGGTCCCGCGGGTGGCGGCCGCGGTGCTGGCCGGAGCGGCCCTCGGACTGGCCGGATGCGTCGTGCAGGGCGTGGTGCGCAACCCGCTGGCGGAACCCGGCGTACTCGGCATCACGGCCGGTGCCGGACTGGGAGCGGCAGGCGTGGTCACGGCGGGCGTGCCCGGCGGGCAGCCGGTCCTCGTCGCCGTGGCCGTCGCGGCGGGGCTCGCCACGTTCGCGGTGATCGCCCTGCTGTCCTGGCGCGGCGGCTTCCTGCCCGACCGGTTCGTGCTGATCGGCATCGGCTGCGGCTACGGGCTCAGCTCGGTCACCACCTTCCTGCTGCTGCGCGCCGACCCGTACAACACCCCGCGCATCTTCACGTGGCTGTCCGGCACGACCTACGGCCGGACCCTGCCCGACGTCGTGCCGGTCGCCGTGGCGCTGCTGCTGGCGCTCCCCGCACTGTTCGCCCTGCGCGGCCGGCTGGACCTGCTCGCCGTCGACGAGGACACCCCGCGCATCGTCGGTGTCGGGGTCGTACGCACCCGCTTCCTCGCCCTCGGGATCGCCGCGGTGCTCGCCGCGCTCGGCGTGGTCGCCGTCGGCGTCGTCGGCTTCGTGGGACTCGTCGCCCCGCACCTCGCGCGGTCGCTGGTGGGCGCCCGGCACAGCCGTGCCGTCCCGGTCGCGATGCTGCTCGGTGCCGTGCTGGTCTGCGTCGCCGACGCCCTGGGGCGGACCCTCGTGGCACCGGCCCAGATCCCGGCGGGCCTCATGATCGCCCTGGTCGGCGCCCCCTACTTCGTCTGGCTGCTCAGGCAGTCCCGGGAGTGAGCCGGGCCGCAGCGTGCCCGTCCCTCCCGCCCTCTCCCAGCCCGGTCCCAGGAGTTCTCGCATGCCGTCCCGGACGGAAACACCCTCGCGCGGCACCGTCGTCCCGTTGACGCCCGACACCGCACCGATGCTGTGGCAGCGGCTCGAACGCCATGCCGTGCCCGAACGCTGGCGGACGGTGGACCGCTCGGCCCACGGTCCGCGGATCGTGGCGGTGCCGGACGGCGACGGCGAGGACTGGACCGGCGCCGCGCTCGTGACGGCCCGCCCGCACACCGCCTACCTGAAGATCGTCGACGCCGTCGGCGACGTCCGGGCGGCCGCCGTCGCGGTCGTCGCCCACGCACGCGACCAGGGGCTGGCGCAGGTCAAGTGGGAGGGCTGGACGGTGAGCGCCGAGGACGCCGCTGCCGCGGGCTTCACCCCGCTGAACCCGCCGCTCACGCCGGTCGGTGCGGCGGAGCCCGCTTCCGCCTACGTGCGCTGGCTGCACGGGGATGCGGTGAGCGAACCGCCGTACTACGGGCAGACGACGCACTTCACCTGCGGCGCCGTCACGGCCCTGGTCGCGGCGGCGCACGCGGGGACGGTGCCGCGGGCGGCGCTCGACCGGGAGTCGGAGCTGTCCCTGTGGCGCCGGGCCACCAACTTCCCCGCCTGCGAGCCCGTCGGACTGGGTGTCGCCGCGCGACGCGCGTGGCCGTCGGTCCCCGTCACGGTCCACCGCGACGTGGATCGCCCAGTCCTGCTCGACCACTGCTCCGAGGACGAGCGGGAATGGCGTGCCCTGTTCCAGCGGATGTCCCGTACGCAGGCCGAGGACCTCGGTGTCCCGGTCGATCCGCGCCATCTCTCGACGGCCACGATCCGGAGCACGGTCGACCGGGGGGAGCACGTGCTGCTGCTGATCTCCCTCGCCGGAATGCAGGGCTTCGACGTCCCGCACTGGGTGCTGTGCCACGGAGCCGTGCCCGGCGCCCTCGTGATCGAGGACCCGTGGGCCGCCACGTCGGCGGGGGACACCTGGGCCGACGCCCATCTGCTGCCCGTTGCCGACGCGGCGCTCGACACCATGGCCGCCGTCCCGCCCGACCCCTTCCGGGGGGCCGTCACCCTCGGCCGCCCGCCGCGGAGCGCGTGACGTGCTGCGGTACGCCGCCGACGGTCAGGGCGTGACGATGGGGAAGTCGCGGTCGCCGGGGTCGAGTACGGCCGCGAGCCGCGCGAGGGCCGTGGTGTCGCCGTCGGTCCGGATGCCCGCCTCGGCCAGTGCCTCGGGCGTCGGACTGCCCAGGGCGAGGGCGGGCAGTTGGCGGGTGGTCGTGGTGAGGGTGACGTCGGCCGCGTCCCGCTGGGGTGCGTCGGTGTGGGTGAGGACGCCGTTGGCCAGGCGCAGCCGGTACTCCTCGCCGGTGTCGGTGAGGACGACGTCGACGGCGATGTGCTCGTCCCATGCCTTGGGCCCGTCGATCTGGACGGCGAGGGCGTCGAACAGCAGCCGGGGACTGAGGTTGGCGATGATGTCGGCGGAGGCGGTGACGGTGGGGGTGCCGAACCGGCCCTCGCGCAGTTCGACGGCGCCGGACAGGTAGAAGTTGCGCCAGGTGCCGTTCTCGGCGCCGTAGCCGAGCTGCTCGTAGGTGTCGGCGAGCAGTTCGCGCGCCGCGGCGTGGCCGGGCTGGGCGAAGACGACGTGGTTGAGGACTTCCGCCGCCCAGCGCAGGTCACCGGCCTCGAAACAGGTGCGGGCCTTGTCGACCACCGCGTCGGCGCCGCCCATGAACTCCACGTAGCGGCGTCCGGCCTCGGTGGGGGTGTGCTGCCACAGGTGGGCGGGGTTGCCGTCGAACCAGCCCATGTAGCGCTGGTAGACGGCCTTGAGGTTGTGGCTGACCGATCCGTAGTAGCCGTGGGTGGACCACTCCTTCTCCAGCGCCGGCGGGAGCTGGAGGTGCTCGGCGATCTCGGTTCCCGTCCAGCCCTTGTTGATCAGGCGCAGGGTCTGGTCGTGGAGGTAGCCGTACAGGTCGCGCTGGACGCTCAGGAAGTGCTTGACGCGGTCCTGGCCCCAGGTGGGCCAGTGGTGGGAGGCGAAGGCGACGTCGGTGGTGTCGCCGAACAGGCCGATGCACTCGGTGAGGTACTGCGACCAGTTGTGCGGGTCGCGGACCACCGCGCCGCGCAGGGTGAGCAGGTTGTGCAGGGTGTGGGTGGCGTCCTCGGCGGCACACAGGGCCCGCAGGCCGGGGAAGTGGATGAGCATCTCCGAGGGGGCCTCGGTGTCCGGGGCCATCTGGAAGACCATGCGCACCCCGTCGACGGTCTCCTCCTGCCCGGTCGTGGTGATCTCCACGGTCGGCGCGATGAGGCTGACGGTGCCGGTCGCGGTGGTCTGGCCGAGGCCGGCGCCGACCTGCCCCCGTGGGCCGCGGGGCAGGGCCGCCCCGTACATGTAGGCGGCGCGGCGGGCCATCGCGGTGCCCGCGTACACGTTCTCGGCCACCGCGTGCCCGGTGAAGCCCTCGGGTGCGAGGACCGGCACGCGTCCGGCGTCGACGTCCTCCTGGGTGGTGACGCCCTTGACACCGGCGAAGTGGTCGATGTGGGAGTGCGTGTAGACGACGCCGGTGACGGGGCGGTCGCCGCGGTGCTCGCGGTACAGCGCGAGGGCGGCGGCGGCCGTCTCCACCGACAGCAGGGGGTCGATCACCACGACGCCGGTCGCCCCCTCGACGAACGTCACGTTCGACAGGTCCAGGCCGCGCACCTGGTAGATGCCCTCGACGACCTCGAAGAGGCCCTGCTCGGCGACGAGTTGACACTGGCGCCACAGGCTCGGGTTGACCGTGTCGGGAGCGTCGCCCGCCAGGAAGGCGTAGGTGTCGTTGTCCCACACGACGCGCCCGTCCTCGTCGGTGACGGCGTTCGGCTCCCGGCGTGTGATCAGCCCGCGGGCCGCGTCCTCGAAGTCCTGCCGGTCGGCGAACGGCAGGCGCTCCCGGAGTACGGCCTGCTGCCGGGCGACGAAGGGCTGGGCCGGCTTCGCTGCTGAGGTCATGCGGCTCCTTCGTGGCGCGGTCGGTGGATCACTCGTCCGTGGCGCGGTCGGTGGATCACTCGTCCGTGGCGCGGTCGGTGGATGACTCGTCGTGGGACGGTGCGGGCTGCAGGGCGATGGCGACGAGGTCGTCGGTCAGGGCCGGGGCCCAGCGGGCGACGTCCTCCTCGAGGAAGGTGACGAGTCCGGTCGGAGAGACCGCCCTGCCGGTGTCGGTGCAGTGGGCCTGGAGCTGTTCGCGCAGCGGATAGAACGTTCCGGAGCTGTCGCGGGCCTCGGTGACCCCGTCGGAGTAGGCGAGGAGGATGTCGCCAGGATCCAGGGCGTGCGTCACGGTGCGTGGGGGAGCGGTCAGCAGGTCGCCCATGCCCAGCGGCAGGCTGTGGTCCATCTCCAGGACGGACGCCGTGCCGTGCCGGACGGTCAGCAGGGGCTGGTGGCCCCGGTCCAGGATCCGCACGGCGCGTGCGTCCGCGGCGAATTCGAGCAGGACGGCCGTGGCGAAGACCTCGTCCGCCGGCCCCGGTGCCTTACCGCGGGCGTAGGCCGGCCTGCCGCCGCCCATCGGCTCCGCCGGAGGGTTGTCGCGGTCCAGTTGGAGGGCCACGTCGATCCGCTCGGCCACCTGGTCCAGCGACGGCTGGAGCAGTGCCGCCTCCTGGAACGAGGAGATCACCGTGGCCACGGTCTGTGTCGCGCTGACGCCCTTGCCCTTGACGTCCCCGACGATCACCCGGATGCCGAACGGTGTGGGGCGGACGCTGTAGAGGTCCCCGCCGATGAGTGCCTCGTCGTCGGCCGCCCGGTAGAAGCCGGCCAGGCGCAACGGGCCGATCCGGGCGGGCAGCGGACGCAGCAGGGCCAGTTGCACGGCCTCGGCGACCGCCTGCACGCTGCGGAAGCGGCTCTCGGCCCGCTGGCGCACCACACACAGCGCCGCGGACAGCACGGTGACGGCGGCCAGGACGGTCAGGGCGACGATGGTCATCGGACCGACGTAGTCCTCGACCGTCTCGGTGACCACGAGCAGCACGCACCCGGCGGCGCCGACGGCGAGGACGCCGAGCGGCGGGTACGTGAAGAGGGCCAGCACCACCGAAGCCGTCAGCAGCGCGCCGAAGAAGTAGCGCGGCGGTGTCACATGGTCGAGGACCAGGGTCGCCACGACGAGGGCGGGCGGAACCCAACGGAGCCATCGCGGCGGCCAGGGGTGTTGCTTGTCCCACTGCCTGTGCTCCGCGGCGGCACGCCCGGCACCCACACTGTCACCCCGTTTCGCACGGACCCCGGTCCGGGACCTCGGTGAGCATCATGCACGAACCGGTACGCAGGGGACGGCAGCAACCCGCCCTGCCGGGCATGCTCGCGTCAGCAGAAGCGGTCATGGCGGCCTCGCACTACGCCTTCGTCAGTGCTCCGCCCTTGTGCATGGCGAGACGGCCGGTCCTGTCGCTCTTGATCTCGTACTGCGGATCGTCCGCGGAGCAGCGGCGCGTGCGGCCCTTGAACTCGACGTCGTGCGTGTGCTTCTCGACGACGACGCCCTCGACGTACCCGGCCTCGGAGTTCCAGCGCACGTGGTCTCCCACGGAGAAGTCGCTCGCCATGTGAGGTGCCTCCCTCGGTTCTCCGGCCGGCGCGTCGTCCGCCGGCCGGCACGCCGACCGGCCCGGCGGGCGGGCCGGACCGGTCGGAGGTCTTCCGCCGTCAGTGGTGGCCGTGCGGTCGCAGCCATTGCGGCCGGTGGGAGGCCGGGCGGCGTTGAGCGGCCGGCTCGTACGTGTCGCTCGTCGTGCTGCCCCGGCCCTCCAGCCGGCCGGCCAGTGCGTCGCGCTCGGCGGCGGCCTGCTTGGCGGCCTCGCGGTCGCCGCGGCGCCTGCGGCCCCGGTGGCGCGCCAGCACGGTCCCGGCCATGAGCATCCACATGCCCAGGCCGAAGATCAGCGTCAGGGCGATGCCGCCGAGGAACGCCCCGAGCGTACTGATCGTGAATGGCTGACTCCCCAGCAGTGTCACGGTGTAGTCCGGACCGCCGGACAGGTTGTACGCGATCAGCAGGCCTGCGAAGGCGGCGGCGCCCGCCATGAGCAGGAGACCCAGCACCAGCATGTTTCTCACCTCGTCGCACGTGGATGTCCTCCACCCGGGTCACCATGAGGAATGCCGCAAAACGCGCAACCTGGACATGGATGGCTGTCTGACGCCCCGTCGCCGGTGCGCCGCGGCCGCTCCTGCCCGTCGGCGACTTCCGGACCCGGCCCGCGGACCAGCGGCGATGGCCTTCTACCCTGGTCGCCGAGTGCCGCCCCGCGCCGGCCGGCCCCGCCCGCCCCCGAACCCCCAGAAGGAGCCCTGCCCGTGGATCTGCGAGCCGCCCTCGCCGCCCACCGTCTCGTCGCCATCGTGCGCGGCGACGACGCCGACGCCGCGCTGCGCACCGTACTGACCCTGGCCGAGGAGGGTCTGGAGCTCATCGAGGTGTCCCTGACCGGCAAGGACGCGCTCCAGGTCGTCGAACGGGCCAGAGCGGCCCTCGGACCCGACCGTCCCCTGGGCGCCGGCACGGTCCTCACCGCCGACGACGCCCTGGCCGCCCACCGCGCCGGCGCCGACTTCGCGGTCACCCCGGGCCTGGGGGAGGGTGTCGTGGCCGCCCGCGAGCTGGGCATGCCCGTCCTGGCCGGTGTCATGACACCCACCGACGTCGTCACCGCGCGCACGCTCGGTGCCGCCGCGCTGAAGATCTTCCCGGCGGCGCAGGCCGGCGGGCCCGCGTATGTCAAGGCGCTGCGCGGACCCTTCCCGCACGAGGTGTTCGTCCCCGTCGGCGGCGTCGACGAGGCGGCGGCCCGCGCCCACCTGGCGGCCGGTGCCACCGCCGTCGGGGTCGGCTCCCCGCTGACCGGCGACGCCGCCGACGGAGGCAGTCTCGACGCCCTCCGGGTCCGCGCCCGCGCCTTCCGCGCCGCCGTGGCGGAGGCCCGGCCGTGACCTGCGAGGGGGACGGCTCCCCGAGCACGCACGAGGGCGAGGCCCCCGGCACCGGCCCGCGGGCCGCCGGCCCCTGGCGGCCGGCGCGGGGACCCGTGGTGTGCCTCGGGGAGACCATGGCGGCCCTGGCCCCGGCGCCGCCCGACTCGCTGGACGGCGCGGACTCGCTGCGGCTGTCGGTGGCCGGCGCCGAGTCGAACGTGGCCATGTACCTCGCCGACCTGGGTGTGTCCGTCTCCTGGCTCTCCGCGGTCGGTGACGACGCACTCGGCCGCCGGGTGCGGACGGCCGTCGCACGGGCGGGCGTGGACGTCTCCGGCGTGCGCACCGACCCGGCACGGCCGACCGGGCTGCTCCTGAAGGACCCGGGCGCCGCCGGGACCCGCGTGCACTACTACCGCGCGGGCTCGGCGGCCTCGGCGCTCGCTCCCGACGTCCTGGACGACGAACGGCTCGGCGGGGCCGCCCTCCTGCACCTGACCGGGGTGACCCCGGCCCTGTCGCCGACCTGCCGGGCCCTGGTGGAACACGCCCTGCACACCCCGCCGGCCCGGCGCACCCACGCCGTCAGCTTCGACGTCAACCACCGCCCCGCACTGTGGCCCCCGGGCACGGCGCCCCGGGTGCTGCGGGACCTGGCCGACCGCGCCGACATCGTCTTCGTCGGCCTGGACGAGGCACAGGACCTGTGGGGTGCGGGCCTGACGGGAGCGGACGTCCGCGGGCTGCTGAGCGGACCGCGCGTCCTCGTCGTCAAGGACGGCGGGCGGAGCGCCACCGCGTTCACGGAGCGGGAGGTGTGCGACGTGCCCGCCCTGGCCACGGAGGTCGTGGAGCCGGTCGGCGCGGGCGACGCGTTCGCGGCCGGATTCCTCGCCGGGCTCCTGCGGGGCACGGACCTCACCCGTGCGCTGCGCCTGGGGCACATCACCGCCGCCTCCGCGCTGAAGGTGGTGGGGGACCACGGGCCCCTGCCCGGGCAGGACACCGTCGCGGCCATGCTGGCCCTCACCGGGCCGGACTGGTGCCGGGCGCGGATGCCGTAGCGCGCCGGCCGGCCGGGCGGAGTCCCGCGTCGGCCCCCGGCGGGCGCGGTCAGCAGGACCTGCGCGTGGCTCCGTCGACGACGAACCCGACGCCGATGCCGAGCATCCACGTGTCCTTCGCCAGGGCCGTCCCCTCCTGCGTCGGGCGCAGGCTGCCCTCCTCGCGCATGCCCGGAGTGCGCAGGTACAGGCCCATCAGTCCGGCCGAGAAGGCGGTCAGACCGGCGCCCGCCAGAGCCGTCGGTACGACCGGCAGGAGCAGCGCCGTGCCGAGCGCGATCTCACCGGCGGAGAGGAGACGGAGGAAGGTGGCGGGCCGCAGTCGGCCGAGGAACGGATAGGTGTTCTTCGCCATCCCGTGCATCATGGCGGCGGTCTGCTCGTCGGCCCCGCGCTTGGCCAGACCCGAGTTGAGAATGAAGGCCCCGGTGGCCAGTCGCGGGGCGACGTGCCTGAGCTCGATGGGCAGGCGCATGGGAACTCCTAGCGGCGATTCCGGAACAGGGGGAGGCACGGACGCAACACGCGAAGCACGGACGTGCGAAGAGACGAGGAAACCAAGACGCGCCCACGCTACGGCGGGCGCGGGCCCCGCGCAGCGCGGGCGTACGGAGGCTGCTCCGACCGGGGCACGGCAGCCGGACGGTCCACGGGCGCGACGGCACCGGCCGGTTCCTAGCATGAGGGCATGAACGCCACCGTCCCCCACACGATGCACGCGGCGTACGTCGACGCCGTCGGACCGGCCGACGCCATCCGCTACGGCGAGCTTCCCGTACCCGCGACCGGGCCCACGGACGTGCTCGTGCGGGTCCGGGCCGTCGCCGCCGACCCGGTGGACACCTTCGTGCGGTCCGGGGCGTACGCCACCCCGCTGCCCCTGCCCTTCGTCGTCGGCCGGGACCTGGTGGGCGAGGTGGCGGCGGCCGGGCCCGGGGCCGCCGGGTTCGCCCCCGGACAGCCGGTGTGGTGCAACAGCCTGGGGCACGCGGGCCGGCAGGGCTCCTTCGCCGAATACGCCACGGTCGCCGCCGACCGGCTCTATCCCGCCCCCTCCGGCGTCGCCGCCGACGAACTCGTGGCCGCCGCGCACCCGGCGGCGTCGGCCTGGCTGGCGCTGTTCCGGCACGGCCGGCTGCGGGCGGGGGAGACCGTCCACGTCGGGGGCGGCGCCGGGAACGTGGGCGGTGCCGCCGTCGCCCTCGCCGCCCGGGCCGGCGCCCGGGTCGTCGCCACGGCCCGGGCCGAGGACGCCGCCGCGGTACGCCGGCTGGGCGCGGCCGAGGTCCTCGACTACCGGTCGCCCGACCTCGGCGAGCGACTGCGCCGGGCCGCTCCCGACGGCTACGACGTGCACCTGGACACGTCCGGACACGGGGTGCTCGCCGACGCCGTGGACCTGCTGGCCCACGGCGGGCGCCTGGTCGCGATGGTCGGGCTCGGGCAGGGGGCCGCCGAACTGCCGCTCGGCCGGCTCTACACCCGGGACGCGAGCATCGTGGGCTTCGCCATCAGCAACGCCTCGGTCGCCGACCTCGCCGACGCGGCCCGGGGCGTCGTCGGCGTGCTCCGGGACACGCCGTGGCGCCCGCGCATCGCCGGCCGCCTGCCGCTGTCGCGGGCGGCCGAGGCACACCGCGAGCTGGAGTCCGGACGAGTGCGGGGACGCCTCGTCCTCACGCCCGGGGCTGAGGACGGACGGTGAGCATCTGCTGGGCGTGGCCCACGGGGCCGTCCACGTCGTGCAGCACGGTGCTGGTGATGCCCTGACCGGTGGGCCCGAAGACGACGGTGGTGTCCAGGCCGGTCCAGCGGCCCCGCGGCGCGCGGTGCAGGTGCAGGGTCAGGTCGACGTTCGGGAACATCCACTCCCGGGGCGACTGGCGCACGGCGATGCCGTTGGCCGTGTCGACCAGCGCGACGTAGGAGGCCAGCGGGCTCGCGGTCTCCCCGGCGACCAGGCCGAGGCCGGTGGAGACCCAGGCGGTGGTGCGGCCGGGGGAGGGCGGTGCGAGCGGACGCACGTCCAGGGAGGCGATGTAACCGCCGGGCCACTCGGAGTCCATCGGCCAGCGGGCGAGCGTGTCCGGCGCCGGGAGCGGTTCCGCACCGCCGCCGGCGACAGCGCTCGTGTCCCCGTCCGCGAGCAGCCAGGCCCTGGCCCGCGCCACCGACCGGTCCGCTATGAGCACGGTCGCCTCGACCAGCTCGATGGTGCGTCCCGGGCGTACCGTCTCCACCCGTATCTCGCACTCGTCCAGCGCCGGGCGGCCCAGGATGTCGAAGCTGATCCGGCTCAGTGACATGTCCGCCGCGCCGGGACGGCCCGCGAGGTGGCCGTCGACGGCGTGGACGATCAGACCCCCGAGCGGACTGAAGTGCTGTTCGTCCGGGCTCCACGCGCCGCCCGCGTGCGGGGTGGGCTTGTAGCGGTGCTCGTCGATCCGCTCGTAGTAGCTGTCCGGGGTCGCTGTGCTGGTGTTCAACGGGCTGCTCCTGGAACGACGGCGGTGCGGGGCGGCGCGCGGGCGGGCCAAAACGGCGGCGCCGGGGCCGCGACCAGGATAGATCGGCGGCGAATCGGCCCCGGCCCGAGTGGGGTGCCCCCGGGCGGGGAACCCAGATGTCCGTCGAGGACCCGCCGGCGGTGAAGGAGTGAGGTGTCGTGGACGGCGACGAGCAGGACGAGACCCGGGACGCGTTCCACGAGCTGGTGAACATGACACCGGCCGCACTGGACCGGTGGCTCGACAGCGACGAGTCCCGCGACGCCGGGCACCACCAGGACGGCGGCGAGTCCGTCGGGCACGCCTCCGGACGCCGGATCGTGGAGATCCTGCGGAAGAAGAAGAGCGACCTCTCCGACGACGACTACGAGCACATGCGCAAGGTCGTCGGCTACGTCCGCCGGCACCTGGCCCAGCGCCCGTCCGGCGACGTCGCGCACACCCGGTGGCGGTACTCACTCATGAACTGGGGCCACGACCCCCTGGAGCGCCATGGCTGACGACGCCCACCGGCGCCCCGAGGGCGTGAGCGACGCGACGGTCGAGGCCCTCGGGTCCCTGTCCAAGGCCCTGGAGACGACCGAGTGCGCCCGCGGCCACCTGTTCGCCTTCCATCAGTGCACCGGCTCGGCCGACTTCGAACTCGACCGGGCGGTCGAGCTGCTGAGGGCCGCCGGGCACGGGGACTGGGCTGAGCGCGTCCGCACGGAGATCCTGGGCCGCAACGTCATCCCGGGCCACTGGACGTTCCAGATCGTCGAGGCGTACGACCGGACGTACTACCAGCCCTTCCGCGACCTGGAGCGGGAAGCGGTGGCGCGTCTCGCCCAGGGCCGCCACCACCTGTACGAGGCGGAGCTGAAGGAGGCCCGCCGGACACGGAACCACCCGGACCACACCTCCCGGCCCGACGGCCCCGCCTGACCGGGCGTCCGCGGCCCGCCCGGGCTCAGTCGCGCCCCCGCGCCCGTCGGAAGCGGTCCAGGCCCTCGGAGAGGCCGACGACCGGGTCCGCGTAGTCGGTGTACGCGGACCGCCGTGTCCTCGGCAGCCGCCAGGGCTCGTGCACGGCGCGGCCCTCCACCCCGGCCAGTTCGGGCACCCACCGCCGGACGTACGTCCCGTCCGGGTCGAAGCGCCGCGCCTGGGCCGTGGGGTTGAGGACACGGTGCGGGCGGGTGTCCGTGCCGGTGCCCGCCGCCCACTGCCAGTTGAGCTGGTTGTTGGCCACGTCGCCGTCGGCGAGCAGATCCAGGAAGTGCCGGGCACCGACGCGCCAGTCCACGTACAGCGTCTTGGTGAGGAAGCTCGCGACGAGCAGGCGGCCCCGGTTGTGCATCCAGCCCTCGTGCCGTAGCTGGCGCATCGCGGCGTCCACGACCGGGTAGCCCGTGCGCCCCTCCCGCCACGCGGCGGCGTCCTCCTCGGCGGCGGCACCGGTGCGCCAGTGGTCGTACCGGGTTCGGTAGTCGGCGGCCGAGGCGTGCGGGCGGGCGGCCAGTACCTGGTGGTGGAAGTCCCGCCAGGCCAGTTGCCGTACGAAGGCATCCGGGCCGGGGCCGCCGACGCGCCGGGCCCGGTGGACCAGCTCGACGGGGGAGAGGGCACCGAGGTGCAGGTCGGGGGAGAGCCGGGAGGTCGCGTCGGAGGCCAGGTCGTCGTGGTGGTCGGCGTATCCCGCGATGCCGTCGCGCAGCCATGCCGTCAGGCGCTTCCTGGCCGCCCGTTCCCCGCCGGCCGCCAGCCCCGGGGACAGCCCGGCCAGGCCGTCGCGGGACGGCAGCGGCTCGGAGCCGACGCCGTCCGGGACACGGACGCTGCGCGGCGCGGCCAGCGGCTCGCGGACGGAGTGCTCGCTCCAGCGCCGGAAGTACGGTGTGAACACCGCGAAGTGGTCGGAGGCGGCCGGGGTGACGGCCCCCGGGGCCAGCACGGTCGTCACGGTGTCGTGGACGTGCAACCGAAGGCCCCGCGCCTCGAGCGCCGACCGCAGGTGCTCCTCGCGCCGGTGTGCGTACGCGCTGACGTCGGCCGCCATGTGCACCTCGTCGGCGTCCGCCTCCGCGGCCACCGCGCACACCTGCGTCACCAGGTCCCCGGACCGGACGACGAGCCGCCCGCCCCGGTCGCGCAGGCCCGCATCCAGGTCCCGCAGGCAGTCGGCGAGCAGGGCGAGCCGGTTGGGCGCGGCGAACCCGGCGGCGTCCACGGCCCGGTCCCGGACGAACAGCGGCACCACGGCCGCGGAGCGCCCGAGGGCGGCCCGCAGCGGCGGATGGTCGTGCAGCCGCAGATCGCGGGTGAACAGGACGACCGACGTGACCATGGCGCTCCTTGCGAGGGGTCCGGGCGACGCTACCCGACCGGAGGAACCCGGCCACGGGGACGCGCGGGGACGCCGCCGCGCCGGGGGAGGAAGCGGTGGGATGCTGTCGGCCGGGGTTGGCGGGGCTGGCGAGACGTTCCGAGAGGGGTGGCGGGGCCTCGGCGGTGAGTCGTGGGGCGGGTGGTGTTGGCGTCGTTGGTGCGGTTGTGCGTGGCCGTCGACTCCGGAATGCGTCTGGCGGAGCGACGCGGTCGGCCGAGCTGATCGGCGAGGGCGGGCCGCTCGCCGATCGTCGAGGGGCCGGCAGTCAGCCGGCCGGGGGCGCGGTCGTCGCGAGCGCGGCCACCTCGCCCGGCGACGCGCACGTGGGGATGCCCGGGCCGGGCGTCCGGCCTCGCGCCGGTGCCGGAGACGCGGTTCCGGGGAACGGTATGACGCGCACCTCCGGACCGCGCCCCGGTGCCGCCGACCGGTGCGGGCGTCCGGCTTCACGGGGCGGGCGGGGCGTGGGGGCCGTCGGCCGCTCGCGGGGCCTGTTCGGCGGTGCGGGCGATGTTGCGGGCCATGCCGCCGAAGACCACGGCGTGGAACGGCGCCACGCTCCACCAGTACGCCTGGCCCGCCAGCCCGTGGGGATGGAACAGGGCCCGCTGGCGGTACCGGGTCCGCCCGGCGTCGTCCGTCTCGGCGTACATCTCCAGCCAGGCGAGCCCCGGCAGCCGCATCTCGGCGCGCAGCCGCAGCATCCGGCCGGGGACGATCTCCTCCACCCGCCAGAAGTCCAGGGAGTCGCCGGCCCGCAGGTGCGCGGCGTCCCGGCGGCCCCGGCGCAGGCCGACCCCGCCGGCCAGGCGGTCCAGCCAGCCCCGTACCGCCCAGGCCAGCGGGAACGAGTACCAGCCGTTGTCGCCGCCGATGCCCTCGATGACCCGCCACAGCGCCTCGGGCGACGCGTCGACGGTCCGCTCGCGGTGGTCGGTGTAGAGGCTCCCGCCGGCCCAGTCGGGGTCGGTGGGCAGCGGGTCGCTGGGCGCCCCCGGGACGGAGGCGGACGACCAGCGGGTCGTGACCCGGGCCTCGCGCACCCGTTGCAGGGCCAGCCGCAGCGCGTCGTCGAAGCCGAGGGGGTATCCCGGGGGCGGCGGGACGTACCGGACGATGTCGCTCTCGGCGCACACCACCTCGTGCCGCAGCGACTCGGTGAGCGGGCGCGCGATGCCCGCCGGGACCGGCGTGACCAGTCCGACCCAGTGACTGGACAGGCCCGGGGTCAGCATCGGCACCGGCAGGATCAGCCGCTTGGGCAGTTCGGCGACCTCGGCGTAGCGGACCATCATCTCGCGGTAGGTGAGGACGTCCGGACCGCCGACGTCGAAGGTCCGGGACACCTCGGGCGGCATGGTCGCGCTGCCGGCCAGGGCACGCAGCACGTCGCGGACCGCCACCGGCTGGATGCGGGTGTGGACCCAGCTCGGCGTGACCATCACCGGCAGTCGCTCGGTGAGGTAGCGCAGCATCTCGAAGGAGGCCGACCCGGAGCCGATGACGACCGCCGCGCGCAGTACCGTCGTGGGCACGCCGGAGGCCAGCAGGATCCGGCCGACCTCGGCTCGGGAGCGCAGGTGGGGCGACAGCTCGCGTTCCGGCACCCCGGACGGGGTGAGGCCGCCCAGGTACACGATCCGCCGCACACCGGCCGCCCTGGCGCGCTCGGCGAAGGTGCGGGCCGCCCGCCGGTCGGTCGCCTCGAAGTCGTCGCCGGTGCCGAGCGCGTGCACCAGGTAGTAGGCCACGTCCACGCCCTCCAGCGCCGCCGCCACCGAGTCGGGGTCGGTCACGTCGCCGCGCACCACCTCGGCCCGCCCGGCCCACGGGTGGTCGCGCAGCTTGTGCGGGGAGCGGGCCAGGCACCGCACCCGGTGTCCGGCGTCGAGCAGCTCCGGTACGAGACGGCCCCCGATGTACCCCGTCGCGCCGGTGACCAGGCAGCGCGGGCCCGCTCCGCCGCTCTCGTCGCTCGTCCGGTCGGATGCTGCGCTTTCCTGGCTCATGGGGCTCCGTCGCTCGCGGGACAGTCGTCACCGTGACCCCTTCCCCGGAGGGGGCCGGGCTGGACACGTCCCGGCCCCGGTCGACCCCTTCTATACGCTGATCGCGTGGCGACAGCGAACCAGCGCGGACACGACGCGCACGAGCGGCGGACCGGCCCCGGCCCCGGGGGGAGCGACCTGCACGCGCTCGCCGTCCAGTTGAGGCGGATGAACGGCGAGATCAACCGCGTCGTGCACGGTTTCGCCGGTGCCCACACGCTGCACGCCACCGACATCCAGGCCCTCGCGGCGATCCTGGACGCGCCCGAACCCATGACGCCGGGACGGCTGCGCCGGCACCTGGGGCTGACCTCGGGCGCGGTGACGGCGTGCGTGGACCGGCTCGAACGCGCGGGACACGTGCGCCGGGTCCGGGAGAGCGCCGACCGCCGGGTCGTCCACCTGCACTACGTGCCCGAGGCCCGGGAGGCGGCCCGCCGGTACTTCCGCCCGCTGGCCGAGGCCGCCGTCGCCGCCCGCACGCACTTCGACGACGACGAACTGGCCGTCGTGGCCCGCTTCCTGGCGGCGCTGAACGAGGAGCTGAGCCACGTGGCGTCGGACGACCGCTGACCCCGGCCGCCACCCCACGCCGGGCCGCGCGTGCCGCCCCTGTGGCACCCGGCGGCCGTCGCGCGGCAGCCCCGCGGCAGGCTCGGAGCAGTCCTGTGGCACCCTGCGGCACCACGGCACCCCACGGCACCCCAAACTAACTCGATAATTGAGATTGTTTATGATCGAGCTTCATTTGGTGCCCGCGCCCCCCGAGACTTGGAGACCCGACACCGATGTCCACCCCCTCCCGCCCGCCCCGAAGTGCCCGGCGCGCCCGTTGGCTCGTCCCGGTCCTGCTCCTCCTGGTCTGGCTCGTCGTCGGCGGGGCGCTCGGCCCCTACGCCGGCAAGCTGGGCGAGGTCGCCACCAACGACCAGGCCTCCTTCCTGCCCCGCAGCGCCGAGTCCACCCGGGTCGCCGAGGCGCAGAAGGCCTTCCAGCAGGACGAGACGCTCCCCGTGATCGTCGTCTGGACCGCCGACGGCGACGGCGGGGCCGCGGTCACCGAACACCGGCAGGCGGCCACCCGCTCGGTCGCGGGCCTCGAAGGCGCCCCCGGCGTCGTCGGACCCGCGAGCCCCGCCCTGCCCTCGGACGACGGCCGGGCGCTCCAGGCCGTCGTCCAGGTCGAGCCGGACCTCGGCGAACGCCTCCCGGACGTGCTCGCGGACATCGGTGACGCCGCCGGGCAGGTCCCCGGCACCCGGGCACAGCTCGCCGGCCCCGCGGCCTCCCAGGCAGACCTCTCCGACGCCTTCGCGGGCATCGACGGACTGCTGCTCGCCGTCGCGCTGATCACGGTCCTGGTGATCCTGCTGCTCGTCTACCGCAGCGTCCTGCTTCCCCTGGTCATCATCCTGAGCGCGGTCTTCGCACTGGCCCTGTCGTGCGCCGTCGTCTACGCGCTCGCCGACCGCGGCGTCGTACGCGTCGACGGTCAGGTCCAGGGCATCCTCTCCATCCTGGTCATCGGCGCCGCCACCGACTACGCACTGCTGCTCACCGCCCGGTTCCGCGAGGAACTCGCCCGCCACCCGGACCGCTTCGGCGCCGTGCGCGCCGCGCTGCGCGACTCCTGGGGCGCCGTCGTCGCCAGCGCGGCCACTGTCGCGCTCGGCCTGCTGGCGCTGCTGCTCAGCGACCTGACCAACAACCGCGCGCTGGGACCCGTCGGTGCCATCGGCATCGTCTGCTCGGTGCTGAGCACGCTCACCTTCCTGCCCGCCGTCCTGGTGCTGCTCGGCCGCGTCGCCTACTGGCCGGCCAAGCCGGTGCGGGCCGGCGCCCCGGAGGCCGAGCACCGGGTGTGGCACCGTGTCGCCGCCCTCGTGGACCGCGCTCCGCGCCGCATCTGGGCCGTCTCGCTGGCCGCACTGCTCGCCTGCGCGGCCTTCGCGCCCACCCTCAGCTCCAAGGGCGTCCCGCTCGACGAGATCTTCGTGAACGACACCCCCTCGGTCGCCGCCCAGCAGACCCTGGCCGAGCACTTTCCGGGCGGCTCCGGCAACCCCGCCGTCGTCATCGCCGAGGCCGGCCGTCTCGACCCGGTCCTCCGGGCCGCCCGCGACACCCCCGGCGTCGCCTCGGCCGCCCCGGTGACCGCCTCGGGCCGCCCCGGCGGCGGGACGCCCCTGGTGGTCGACGGGCGTGTGCGCATCGACGCGACGCTCCAGGCGCCCGCCGACAGCGACGCCGCCAAGAGCACGGTGGTCCGCCTCAGGGAGGCCGTCCACGGCGTCCCCGGCGCGGACGCCCTCGTCGGCGGCTACACCGCCCAGCAGTACGACACCCAGGAGACCGCGGGCGCGGACCGCACCCTCATCGTGCCGGTGGTCCTCGCCATCATCCTGGTCATCCTGGTCCTGCTGCTGCGCTCCCTGCTGACGCCCCTCCTGCTGGTCGCCACGGTCGGGCTGAACTTCCTGGCCACCCTGGGCGTCTCCTCGCTCGTCTTCACCCACGTGTTCGGCTTCAGCGGCACCGACGCCTCCGTCCCGCTGTACGGATTCGTCTTCCTGGTCGCCCTGGGTGTGGACTACAACATCTTCCTCATGTCCCGGGTGCGGGAGGAAGCGCTGCGCCACGGCGTGCGCGAGGGCATCCTGCGCGGGCTGACCGCCACCGGCGGCGTGATCACCTCGGCCGGCGTAGTCCTCGCCGCCACCTTCGCGGCGCTCGGGGTGATTCCGCTGGCCTTCCTGCTGCAGATCGCCTTCATCGTGGCCTTCGGCGTCCTGCTGGACACGCTGGTGGTGCGCTCGCTGCTGGTCCCGGCGCTCGCCCGCGACATCGGCGCCGTCGCCTGGTGGCCGGGGAGGCTCGGACGCCGGACGGGGGCGGGCCAGGGGTGACGGGCCCCCGGCCCGCCGGGCGCCTCACGCCTCCGGGCGTCCCGCCGGGGGCCGCACCGTGCCGAGGAAGCGCCGTACGTCGATCTCGACGACGACCCGCTCCGGGTTGACCCGGGGCTGCCGGTAACGGGCGGCGTACCGGGCCTCCGCGTCGCGGACCGCCCCGGCGTCGTCCCGTACGGTGGCCACGCCCTCCAGCGTGGACCAGCGCCTGCCCTCCACCTGGCTCACGGCGACGACGGCGCCGGCGGCCCGCCGCACGTTGCGGGCCTTCGCGGTGTCCCGGCCCGTGATGACCCGTGCCGTGCGGGTGGCGTGGTCGTACGTCACCCCGACGGGGACCAGGTGGGGTGTCCCGTCGGCCCGCCGCGTCGCCAGGAAGCAGATCCGGCGCTCCTGCCAGAAGCGGACGAACTCGTCCTCCGCGTCGTGCCGTTCCCCGGTGTCCATCCGCTCTCCTCACCGCGCCGCGTGCGTTGCGTCCGCACCAGCATCGCCCAGCGCGCCGGACGCCCGCCCGGCGGGGTCCGCAGGAACGGCGGGGAATCCGTGGTCAGGCGGCGTCCCGTTCGGACGCGCGGGCCTGCGCCGGTTCCGGGCGCGGGGCCGGGGAGCGGTGGCCGCGGCCACCGGGAACCAGGCGCAGATGCCGCCGCCGCGCGTGGCGGGGTGGTCCGGGATCACCGAACAGCCGGTCCTCCAGGTACGTCATGCTGAACAACAGCAGCCCCAGCCCGGGCAGCAGCAGGACGGCAACGGTAACCACGCCGCGGGTCCCCCTCCACTGTGGACGACGCCGTGCGGGTGCCCGGGGCGGCGCCGGTGATGGGCACGCCGGGAGTGAAGATGACGCAACTCTCGGGCATCAAGGGCAAATGGTGGCAAGGGTGGCCCGTGTACCGGGCCGGATCATGTTCCCGCCGCGGGCGGGTAGGCGGCCCCGACGGCAGACCTGTCCCCGAGGAACGGAGTACCCGAGCCGATGTCGCACACCTCCCCGCCCGCCGAGGCGGCCGCGCCCCCGCCACTGGCGGCCTCGTGGTCGGACTGGACGGGCGACCACACCGCCGCCCTGATCGGGATACCCCTGCGCATCGCGCTCATCGTCGTGGTCCTGCTCGTGCTGCGCGCGGTGGCGAAGCGGGCCATCACCCGGGTCGTACAGCGAGTCCTGGAACCGCCCGCCGGCGAGGCCGAGCACAGCCGCCCCCGCAGGCCGGCCCGCGGCGCCGCCGTACTGCACCGCGACCGGTCCAGGGCCCGGCAGCGCCGCGAGCAGCGGGCCCGCACCATCGGCTCGGTGCTCAGCAGCGCCGTGACCATCGTGCTGTTCATGGTCGGCGTGGCCATGGTGCTCGACCAGGTGGGCATCGCCCTCGGCCCGCTGCTGGCCAGCGCCGGAGTGGTCGGCCTGGCGATCGGTTTCGGCGCCCAGAGCCTGGTCGCGGACTACCTGTCGGGGCTGCTCATCATGGTCGAGGACCAGTACGGCGTCGGCGACTCCGTCGACCTCGGCGAGGCCGTCGGCGAGGTCGAGCACGTCGGCCTGCGCCTCACCCACGTGCGCGACCTCAACGGCGGCCTGTGGCACATCCGCAACGGCGAGATCCTGCGCGTGCGCAACGACAGCCAGGAATGGGCCCGCGCCGTCCTGGACGTCGCCGTGGCCCACGACGCCGACCTCGACACCGTCTA
The DNA here is from genome assembly GCF_000721365.1 of Streptomyces sp. NRRL F-5650. Taxonomy (NCBI): domain Bacteria; kingdom Bacillati; phylum Actinomycetota; class Actinomycetes; order Kitasatosporales; family Streptomycetaceae; genus Streptomyces; species Streptomyces sp. NRRL F-5650. The sequence goes on from NZ_JOGV01000035.1 coordinate 42,797, forward strand.
CCGCGTCCTGGAGGACACCGGCCGCGCGCTGCGCGAGGACCCCGACTTCGCGGACGTCCTGCTCGAGGACCCGGCGGTGTGGGGCGTGCAGTCCCTGGACGCCGACGGCATGCAGGTGCGCCTCGCCGTGCGGACCGTGCCGCTCCAGCAGTGGGGCGTCACCCGCGAGCTGCGCCGCCGGGTCAAGGAGGCGCTGGACGACGCGGGCGTCGAGCTGCCCTTCCCGCGGCGGACGGTCCTGCTGCGGGCCGACGACCCGGAGGACGCGCCGCGGGCGCCGACGGGCTGACCGTAGGGCCCGCCGGCGCCGGACTTGCCGTAACGGCAAACACCTTTGGCGGCTCCCGCCCCGCCGGGGCAGCCTGCACACGGGGCGCGCGAGCGACGCGCGCCCCGTGTGCAGATGCCCGCGCCCGCCTCAGGAGGCACCATGACCGACACCCCCGCGCCGCCGTCCGCCGCGGAGTTCTGGGAGGCCCGCTACCGGGACTCCGACCGCGTCTGGAGCGGACGCCCCAACGACCTGCTGGTCCAGGAGGCGTCCGGCCTCGCCCCCGGCACCGCGCTCGACCTCGGCTGCGGCGAAGGGGCGGACGCCGTGTGGCTGGCCTCGCGCGGCTGGCGGGTCACCGGTGTGGACATCTCCGCCACCGCCCTGGAGCGCGCGGCCGGGCACGCCGCCGAGGCCGGGGTCGGCGACCGTGTCGCCTGGGAACGCCACGAGTTGGGTCCCTCGTTCCCCGAGGGCTCCTTCGACCTCGTGAGCGCCCAGTACCTGCAGTCCCCGGCCGAGTTCGACCAGCGGGCGGTCCTGCGCGCCGCCGCGCGGGCCGTGGCCCCCGGCGGCACCCTGCTCCTCGTCCTGCACGCCGGCTGGCCCTCCTGGCAGACGGAACCCCCCTTCGACGCCGTGTTCCCCACCCTGGACGGCGTCCTCGGCGAACTCGCCCTGCCCGCGGGGGAGTGGAGCGTGCAGACCCGCCGGACCGCCCGTCGGCGCAGTGTCTCGCCCGACGGGGCCGAAGGATTCCGGGACGACCACGTGTGGCGGCTGAGGCGGGTGGCTGTTGTTGAATGAGTGATGAATGAGTGACCTTCTGGGAATTTTGTGATGGAAGGCATGTTCTGGGACTTATCGGACACCCTGGGGTGTGAAGGCCATTTGGCTACCAGAGGGAGATGGTGAAATGCCTTCCAAGGACAAGGTGCTCGAGGAAGTCACCCGCACCGAGAACATCGACATCGACGCGGTACTCGACCCCGCCGAGCCCGACGGAGTCTTCCGCGACAGCCGCGAGTGCGCCGCGCTCGCCCTGCAGTCCGGAGGCACCAGCCTCCTGCTCTCGCCGCCGACCCCGCGCCCGAAGAAGGGCTGACGGACCGACGGGAGAACGAGATGGAGCAGTCGAGCACATCGGCCCTCCTGCAGGGAACGGTGCTTGACCTCGCTTCCGACGTGGTCTCCGCTCTTCGGAGCGGAGACCACGTGCGAGCGGGGAGCACCCTGACGGGAGGCGGCGCCGGCGAGGGCGTCGCACGGGCGGCGGTGCGCGTCCTGGGCGCCGACACCCTGTTGCCCAGCCTCCTGCTGAGCCTGCCGCCCGAGCCCGCGCAACTCGCCGTGTTCCGGGACGCGGTGGCGGCCCACCCGCCCCGCCGGGGCGCGTCCCCCACGGTCGTGTGGAGCCACTGGGCGATGACCCGGGCCCTGCGCCGTACCGGACAACCCCTGGACGGACCGCTCGCCGACAGCCCGGACGCCGAACCCGACGCCGGCTGGCTCGACGACGCGTCCTGGCAGTTCCTGACCCACCAGCTCGCCGTCCTCGCCCCGCTCGCGCTGCCCGGCGAGGAGTGCGCCGTGACCCGCGTGGCACGCGGCCGGCCCGTGGACGTCGCCCGCGGCTTCGTCCGGGCGGTACGCCGCCGGGACTGGCAGCAGGCGGCCGGGGCGGGACGCTGGCTCACACTCCTGGACGGAGTGCCCGACACCCTCGGCCTCGAAGCCGGGCTGGACTTCGTCGGCCTCATGGGCGGTTCCGACCCGCGGGTGGCCCTCCAACTGGAGGCGGCGCGGCTGATGCCGGCCGGAGCCCTCCGGTGAGCGTGCGCGCCGTCGAGGAGGCCGCGCTGGACTGGGTGTGGGCCCACCGCGACCGCTTCGCGCTCGGCGACGACGCGCTGGCGGCGGACGGCCAGGTCAACCGGACGTGGAAACCCCTGGGCGAGCTGACCCAGGTCTGCGCGTCCGTGTCCCGGTGCACCCCGCCCGGGGACCCGCTGCACACCCGCGTCCGGGACCTGCTGGACTTCGCCTGGCAGCAGACCCGCCGGGGCGAACTCTTCCCCCTCATGCAGTCGCTGGAGCCCTTCGCCACCTACCCGTTGGAGGTGTACGCGGCCTTCGCCTCGGCGGGACTGCGGCACCCCGGCTACGAGGCGTCCGCGGCCGTGGTGGCCCGCACCCGAAGCTGGCGGCTGACCGAGCAGTACCCCACCCGCAGGCTCGGCGTGCTCGAGGCCGAGCGGCGCAGCGGTCTCCGGCCGCACGGGGCCGTGTCCCCGGCGCTGGACCGCACCTGGCTGGGCGGCCTGCCGGAACCGTGGGCCTTCGAACGCGCCGCCGGATACGCGCTCACCCACGTCGTCTTCCACCTCACCGACTGGGGCCGCGTCCCCCGGGGCGTGCCGGCGGACCTGGCCGGCTACCTGCTGCACTGGCTGCCGCCCTGGCTCGACACCTGCCTGGACGCCCGCATGTACGACCTGAGCTGCGAACTGCTCGCGGTCGCGGCGAGCCTGCCGAGACCGCCGGAGCCGGCCGTCCTGGCGGACGCCTGGCAACGCCTCGCCGCGGCCCAGTCCGGCTCCGGCGCGATCCCCGAGGAGGGCGCCGCCCGGGACGCCGCCGGGACCGACCCGGGACCGGACCCGTACGCCTTCACCGACTGCTACCACTCCACCCTCATGGCCGTGTTCGCGGCGGCCCTCACCACCGCGGCGACCGCACCCCCGCCCCCCGTGCGGCACGCCGCGCCCCGCACGGGACAGCACGCCGGACAAGGAGCGCCGGGATGACCGACACCCGCCTGATCCACCGCGTCGGAGCCGGTGCCCTGGAGTGGCTGTGGGCCCACCGCGACGGATTCCGCCTGGAACCGGACGTGGACCCGGAGATCGGCTTCCTGGAACGCTTCAAGCCGATCGGCGAACTCGCCCTCATCTGCAAGGTGCTCTTCCGCGAGGGCGTCGCCGGCTCCCGGCAGGCCCGGCTCGCGCGCCAACTCCTCGACCACACCTGGCGCGAGACCCTCGACGGTGGCCGGATGCTGGTGCGGGGCCAGCGCATCGAGCCCTTCTCACCCGTCCCCTTCGAGGTCTACCTGCCGTTCAAGGAGCTGGGCTACAGCCAGCCCGAGATCGAGCGGGCCACGGTCCTCAACCACCGGCTGGACGGCTGGGCGCGTCTCCCGGTGACCCCCACCAGGCGCCTGGGCCTGTCCGCCTTCCAGCGCCGCTTCGGCCTGGCCGCACGGCCGCCCGAGGCCGGCCCGGCCGCCACCACCTGGCTGGCCGGCACCCCCGAGCCGTGGACGGTCGAGGGCCACACCGCGTACGACATCACGCACACCGTCTTCCACCTCACCGACTGGGGCGAGAACCCGGGCGGGCTGCCGCCCGACGTCGCGGACTACCTCGCCACCTGGCTCCCGGTCTGGATCGACGACTGGCTGGACCTCGAACGCTGGGACCTGCTCGGCGAACTCCTCGTCGTTGACGCCTGTCTGCCCCGGCCCACCCTGGACGAGGCCGCCTGGCAGGGCTTCGCCGCCGCACAGCAGCCCGACGGCGCCATGCCGGCCGTACGCGCCATGCCCGAGGGCACACCCGACGCGGTGTTCGACGTGGTCTACCACCCGACCCTGGTCGCCGCCTTCGCCTCCCTGCTGGCCACCTCACGCGCCCTCACCGAGCTGGCGCACTCCGCGTCATGACCGCCCGCCGCACGCCCTGGCCGGGACTGCCCGCCACCGACGAACGGGCCCCCGAAGCGGACGTCCCCGACGGACCCGCACCGGCCGACGAGGCGGCCCTGCGCGAGCGACTGGCCGCGGCCGTGGAGGCGAGCGACGCCCCCGACGTCGTCTTCGCCGTCTCCCGGCGCGGCCGGCGCACCCTGCTCGGCGGCGGCACCGCCCCGCCCCCCGACGTCCCCCGCGAGAACCTGCGCTACGAGACCGGGTCGGCGTCCAAGACCTTCACCGCGCTGCTGCTCACCCGTCTGATCCGGCGGGGTGTGCTCACCGGCGGCGAGCCGGCCGCCACCTGCCTGGACCCGGGCGCGAGGACCGGCCCGCACCCCGTCACACTCGCCCACCTCATCACCCACACCTCGGGCCTGCCGGCCCTGCCCGCCGACTTCGTGCGCCGGGGCCTGCCCGCCTGGCGCACCAACCCCTACGCCCGCTACTCCGCCGAGCGGCTGACGGACACCTTCCTGCGCCACCGGCCCAGGCACCGCCCGGGAACCCGCTGGCACTACTCCAACTACGGAGTCTCCGTGCTCGGCCACGCCGTCGCCGCGACCGTCGGCACCCCCTGGGACCACCTGATCACCGAGCAGGTGCTGCGCGCCCTCGGCCTCAGCGGTACGGCCCTGCGCGCGGAGGGACCGGAGACCGACGCCGTCGGCCACCGCAAGGACGGCCGCACCCCGGTACCGGCCTTCGACGCCGGCGGCTTCCAGGCGGCCGGGGCCGTCCGGTCCACCCCGGGCGACCTGCTCACCTTCCTGGAGGCCCACCTGGAGCCGGACCGCTCACCGGCCGCCAGCGCGCTGCGTGCGGTCCGGGTGCCGGTGCTGCGCAGGGGGCTGGGCCACCGGCACGTGCACACCGTGGGCTGGTTCCGGCACCCCACCGACGGCGGGCCGATGTACTTCCACAGCGGTGCCACCCTGGGCCAGCAGGCGTTCCTCGGCTTCCGGCCCGACACGGACACCGCCCTGGCGGCGGTGTGCACCCGGCGGTTCCGTGCCCGGGACCCGTTCATCGCCACCGCCTACGGCCTGCTCGCGGAGGGATAGCGAAACGCGCGGGCGCGGGGCCGCGTCGAGCGACCCCGCGCCGTGTTCCGTGTTCCGTGCGCCGGAAGAAGCTTTTCTCAAAGCCTTTCTCAAAAGCCTTTTTCAAAAGTCTTCCGCGGAAGTCTTCCGCCGGTCAGACCCGCTGCCACAGGGCCGGAGCGTCGGCCGGCGACCCGGCGCCCTGCGCCTGGTGGCTCTGCAGACACCGGTACCGCGCGCCGTCGAAGGACACGGTGGTGCCGGCCTCGTAGACCCGGCCCGCGGACCACGCGTCCGCCGCCGCGTTGTCCTGCGGTGCGGGCGTCTGCGACGCGGAGGACGTGGTCTTCAGGGTGAGGCCGAACTCGCTGAGCAGCGGGTTGACCGGCTGGTAGAACGTCGTCCCGTCCTTCGTGCAGTCGCCCGAGCCGCCCGACGTGGTGCCCTGCGCCTGGGTGCCCGACACGAAGGGACCGCCGGAGTCCCCGCCCTCGGCGCACACCGTCGTCCGGGTCAGCCCGTCGACCGTGCCCTCCGGGTAGGTGACGCTCGTGTCGTGCTGCTGCACCGTGCCGCAGTGCCAGCCCGTGGTCGAGCCGGAACGGCACACGGAGGCCCCCACGAGCGCCTCCACCGAACCGGCGAGCTGGATCTTCTCGCCGTCCTGCGCCTTGACGTCCGGCGTCGCGGTCCAGCCGGAGTTGACGCCCACCCAGGCCATGTCCTTGCCGGGGAAGGACGAGGCCTGGAAGGTGCCCTGGGCGGCCTCGTTGAAGCCGGTGGTGGTGGCGCCCGGACTGCCGCAGTGCCCGGCCGTGGCGAAGCCCTGCTGGTCGTCCTTGGTGACGGAGAACCCGACGGAACAGCGGGCCCGCTCGTCGATGTAGAAGGCGTCGCCGCCCACGAGGTCCTCCAGGACCCTCGGCTGGTCGGGCGAGACCTGGACCTTCACGTCCTGGGCCGGCACCCCGGCGGCCGTCAGGAAGGAGGCCGCCGCCGACTCGCTGGTGGCCTGGAGGGTGACCCGGTTGGTCGTCACGTCGACGTACCACACCGGCGTCTGCCGGGACGGGGTCCGCGCGGCGGCGGTGTCCAGCTTCGCCTTGACGGCGCGCAGCTCGGCCAGGTTCCTGCCGACGACCGCCGCCTTGGCGCCCTGTGCCTCGATGGCCGCGGTGTCCGCGGCGTCGGTGGTGGCCACGGTCAGCTCGGCGGAGGTCGCACCGCTCACCCAGGCCCCGGCGAACCGGTCGCCCAGCGTGTTGCGCAGCATGCCCGCGCGGGTGCCCGCCTCCGCCTCGTTGACCAGCCGGGCCGCCGCCTGTCCGGGCGCCAGTCTGAGGTCGCGCTCCATCGCGCTCAGCATGCGCGCCGGGGCCACGGCGGCGTCGGGCGTGCGGGCCACCGCGGGCCGCGGTGCCGGGGCGGGCGGCGGCGCGGCCGACGCGGCCGAGGGGAGTGCGGTCAGGACCAGGGCGCCGAGCGCGGTGAGGGCTGCGCGGCGGCTGCGCGCGGCATGTCTGCCGACCATGCGATGTGCCTCCTTCGGGTGCTGTGCGGGACAGCGGTGTTCGGTGGGCGACCGTGGGCCACGGTGCCCCTGCGGCGAAGTCACAGGCCTTGCCGCAAAGATCCGCGGGGATGCCCGGCGCCGGTCGGTTTCGCGCTATGGGGGACGCGACGGGTGCCATGTGCAGTACGCCGACCCGCACCGCGCGGGCACAGGGGGATCAGGCGGGCTTGAGCCCCGGCTCGCCGGCCTCGGTGACGAAGGACGCGGCGGTGGTGACGGCGGCGCCGGGCGTGCTGATGGCGGAGACCGTCCTGAAGTCGAGGCGGGTGGCCTGCCGGCCGAGTTCGGCCCGGACGTAACCGCGCTTGCCGTTGTAGAACTTCATGTGCGGATTGGCCTGCATGTACAGGTCCCAGTTGGCGGGCTTCTCCACGCCGTCCCGGCCGCTGGCCACCGAGGTGCAGGTGACCTCGGTGCCGACGGTGGCGGAGGCCGGGTCGTCGAAGTCCTCCTTGACGTCGAGCGCGTAGCCCACGTGCACGTCCCCGGTGAGGATCAGCCAGTTGTCCACCCCGGCGGCCTTCGCCCCGGCGACCACCCGGTCGCGCGAGGCCCGGTAGCCGTCCCAGGCGTCCATGGAGAGCGCGGCGTCCGCGGTCACGTCGAACTTGCGCTGGGAGAAGCACACCTGCTGGGGCATCACGTTCCACAGCGCGGTCGAGCCCTTCCAGCCGTCGAGCAGCCACTGCTCCTGCTCGGCGCCGGTGATGGTGCGCGCAGGGTCGTCCGACTCGGCGCCGGGCGCGTGCGGCCGGTCGTCGTAGGCCTGGTCGGAGCGGTACTGGCGGGTGTCGAGGATGTCGAACTGGGCGAGGGTGCCCCAGTGCAGCCGGCGGTACAGGCGGGCGTCGGGACCCTGCGGCAACTGGGCCGCGCGCAGTGGCTGGTTCTCCCAGTACGCGCGGTAGGCGGCGGCCCGGCGCAGCAGGAACTCGGCCGGCGGGATGTCGTTCTCGGGGATGCTGCCGGCGTAGTTGTTCTCGGTCTCGTGGTCGTCCCAGGCGACGACGAAGGGGTGCGCGGCGTGCGCGGCCCGCAGGTCCTCGTCGGTCTTGTAGAGGGAGTAGCGCAGCCGGTAGTCCGCGAGGGTCATCGTCTCGCGGTTGAACACGTCGGGCAGCGTGACGTCGGTGTAGTGGCGCTGTCCGCCCTCGGAGTTCACCGCGTACTCGTACAGGTAGTCGCCGAGGTGGAACACCACGTCCACGTCGTCCTGGGCGACGTGCCGGAGCACGGTGTAGTAGCCGTCCATGTAGGCCTGGCAGGCGACCGCCGCGAGCTTCAGCGACGCTGCGGCGCTGTCCGCCGCCGGGGCGGTGCGGGTACGGCCGGCCGGGCTGAGCCAGGTGCCGGCGCGGAAGCGGTAGTAGTAGACGGTCCCGGGCGTCAGGCCCTTCACGTCCACGTGGACGCTGTGGTTGTACTCGGCGTGGGCGTCGGCGGTGCCCCGGAACAGGACACCCGCGAAGTGCTCGTCCACGGCCACCTCCCACTCGACCGAAACCCGCTCCGTGCCCATTCCGCCGTCCTCCAGGAACGGCTCGGGCGCCAGCCGGGTCCACAGCAGCACCGAGTCCGGCAGCGGGTCCCCGGAGGCGACCCCGAGGGTGAAGGGGTCCTTGCTGATCCGGGCGGCGCGCTCGGGGGCGGCGACCGCGCCGCGGGCCGGCAGGTTGGTGGTGAAGGCGAGCGCGGCGGCGGCCGCGGTCACGGTGAGGAAGCGCCGGCGGCCGAGGTGCCGGACGGCGGCGCCCAGCACGGCGTCGTGCGGGGAGAAGGCGTGCTCGGCGAGTGCGCGGGGACGGCCCGTGGGCGCCATCTGGTGTCCTCTCGTACAGCGGGGCGATGCGCGGACCCCGCATGCTAAGCAGACAAAACGCCTCAATCGGGCAGGGCTTGCGGAGTGATCACACAGGAGGAGGTACGCGCGTGTGGGCGCGGACCCCACGGGGCACCCGGGAGCCATGGCCAGGACACGGCGCTACGAGGTGGCGGCCTCCGGCCGCTGGTGGGACGAGGACGACGGCCGCCTGCTGCCGGCCGGCGAGGTGCACGCCTGGGAGCGGGGCCGGAACGAGACCGTGTGCGGGCTGTCCCTGCACCGCTCGGGGCTCTCCCGTTTCCCGGCGGTCCTCTGGACGGACGTACTGCCCGAGTCCGGCGGAGCGGCCGACGCCGTCCGCCGGGTCTGCCCGCGCTGCGCAGCCGCGGCCGGCCGCCGGGGCGCGGACTCCCGGCCCGCCTGGCGGCGCGTCAACCCGCGCCCGTAGGGGCCGGACGCGCGGTCCGGCCCCTGGGCGCCTGCGAGCGTGCGCTGCTCAGGACAGCGGCGAGCGGCTCACCCGGATCTTGGACTGGCCGTGCGGCCGCTTCTCCCAGTCGTCCATGAACCGCGCGTGCAGGTTGTGCTGGGCGGCGAGGGTGAGCAGGGTGTCCGTGCGGTAGTAGAAGTCCTCGCGCAGCACCTGGTGCTCGGTGCCCTCCGTCCGGTCGAAGGTGAAGTCGAAGAACCCCGTGCCGGTCAGGACGCGGCCGACGTGCGCGAGGCACTCGTCGATGACGCTCAGCGGTGAGTGGGAGAAGACGCTGTGCGCGTGGATGACGTCGAAGTGGTCGTCGGGCAGGAACTCCAGCCGCAGGTCCCCGGTGATGGTCAGGTGGGGCAGCTTCGCCTGGAGACCGCGCTCGGTCAGGGTCTTCTTGGCGGCGATCAGGATGTCCGGCGAGATGTCGATGCCGTAGTAGTGCCCGGTGTCGAGGTGGTCGATGAAGCGCCAGCCGCCGCGCAGGTTGCCGCAGCCGATGTCGAGCATGCGGTGCTCGGGACGCAGCCCGTGCTCGATCAGGTAGTCGAACTGCATCTGCCCGAGCGCCAGCCAGCGGTCGTGGGTCCGGCTGCCGACGGCGGCCTCGGGGTTGCGCCGGGTGTCGGAGGCCATCACCGCCCGGTAGTAGCCGACGTGGTCGGGGTGCTTGACCCGCAGCCAGGCGTCGCGGCCGGCCCGGCGGACGTAGGGGGCGACACGCTCGGGGTGGCGCAGCGCGTACCCGACCTTGTGGGTGAGGGCGGCGCGGTTGCTGCGCAGTTTCTTGGGGGACTTGGCGTCCTTGGGCATGGGTGGACCTCCGTACGGATGACTCGGACAGTGGGAGACGGTGGACAGGGCCGGATCCGGCGGGCCGGGTCAGACCCGGCGGCGCAGCAGAAGGACCGTGACGAGGAGGAGGACGAGGGCGAGGCCGCCCAGCAGCGCCGTGTCGGCCCACTGGAAGGCCCAGTAGTCGCCGGCCGGATTGGCCTCGTAGTAGCGGGAGACATACCCGTGACCGGTCATGCACTCCCGCAGCTCCCGGCCGGAGGGGAAGGGGCACTCCGCCACGGAGTCCCGGCGGCCGGAGCCGGTGATCAGGCCGTAGTGCCCCGTGGACCACTTGTCGCCCATCGGTTCCTTGGGCTGCCAGCCGTCGCTGACGTACCGGTGCGGCGGGACCAGCAGACGGGCCCGGTGCGTCCACTGCACCAGCACCGCCACCGCGCCGGTGACCAGCAGCGTCCAGGCCGCGGCGGACAGCACCCGGCGCGTCAGCAGACCGGCGAGGGTGCCCGCCGCCAGCCCGAACAGCGCGGCGGCGACCAGGGAGGGGCCCGAGCCGGTGAGCGCGGTGGCCTCGTACCAGAACACGCCGTAGCTGCGGTTGACGGCAGGCTCCCACCACCACCGGAACAGCAGGGCGAGCCCTCCGGACAACGCCACCGTCCCCAGCGCCGCCAGGGCGAACCGGGAGGCGAACCACTGGGCGCGGCCGACGCCCTGGGACAGGACCATGCGGTGGGTGCCCAGTTCCCGGTCCCGGCCCAGCAGCGGGGCGCCCCAGAACATGCCGACCAGGACGGGCAGCGCGAGGTTGAGCGCGCCGAGCAGCCTGAGCGGCTCGACGTCCAGGAACTGGGGCAGCCCGTCCGTGGCCCGGGAGCAGTACAGCGGCCCCGGGTCGCAGTGGTCGAACACCCCGCTGCGCAGATCGTCGAGCATGCCCGCGCGGAAGTGCGCGGCGAGCGCGGCGGCGGCCAGCAGGACCGCGACGGAGCAGGCCACCAGCGTCCGTTGCTGGCGCCAGGCCAGCCACAGCGTCCCCTTCACGCCGCCGCTCCCTTCGCACCGCGGGCACCGTCCTGGAGGTGGCCGAGCAGGATCTCCTCCAGGCCGGGCCGCTCGACGTGCCAGGTGCCGCCGACCGGACCGCGGGGCCGGACCAGGGCGGTCAGTTGCCGCCCGTGGGTGCGGCGGTGCACCACGGTGTGCTCCCGCAGCGCGGGTTCCCCATCGACGTGACCGGTGAGCAGGGCGTGGCCCTCGCGCAGCGCGTCGGCGTCCTCGCTCAGCTCCACCCGGCCGGCCCGCAGCAGCACCACCCAGTCGCACGTCTGCTCCAGATCGGGCAGGACGTGCGAGGAGAGCACGATGCTCATCTCGCGCTCCGCCGCCTCGGCCATCAGCGTCGACATGATCTCGCCGCGCACCACCGGGTCCAGGTCGGCCAGCGGCTCGTCCAGCAGGAGCAGTTCCGGCCGCTTGCCGAGCGCCAGGGCGAGCGCCACGCGGGTGCGCCGCCCCGGCGACAGCTCGCCCACCCTGGCGGACAGGGCGATGCCGCCCTCGCGCACGACCCGCTCGGCGACCGGCTGGTCCCACGAGGCGTTCAGCCTGCCGCCCATGCGCAGGGTGTCGGCCACGGTAAAGCGCGGGTACAGCGGCTTGTCCTGCGTCAGCAGGGCGACCCGGGTGCGGGCCGCGCCGTCGCCCGGCGCGTCGCCCAGGACGCGTATCTCCCCGTGCACGGGGCACAGCAGCCCGCCGGCCAGGTGCAGCAGCGTGCTCTTGCCGGCGCCGTTGCGTCCGACCAGCGCGGTGATGCGCCCGCGGGGCACCGTGAACCCGCACTCCCGCAGCGCCCACTCGCCGCGCGCCCGGTAGCGGAACCCCAGCCCCGTGGCGTGCAGCGCGGCGGGCTCGTCAGGCCCGGTCATGCGTCCTCCTGTTTCCGTCCCCGGTCACCCGGGTCGTTCTCGTCCTGCCGGTGGTGCTCGTGCCCCCGGTCGTCCCGCCCGCTCCGCTCGTGCGCGTCGAGGGCCGCCGTGACCAGGGCGAGTACGTCGTCCCGCTCCAGCCCGGCCGACCGGGCCCGGGCGACCCACGCGGCGAGGTCCGTCCGCAGGGGCGAGTCGTCCTCCGCGCCGGGCCGGGCCAGCGACCGCGTCACGAAGGTGCCGAGCCCGCGCCGGGAGCGGACCAGGCCGGCCTGCTCCATGTCGCGGTACGCCCGGAACACGGTGTTGGGGTTGATGGCGGTGGCGGCGACGACCTCCTTGGCCGTCGGGAGTTTGTCCCCGACCCGCAGCACACCCATCCGGAGCGCCTGCTCCGTCTGCCGCACGATCTGCACGTAGGCCGGGATGCCGCTCTGCCGATCGATTCGGTACTCGACCACGTCACCTTCCATGCTTTCATTAATTCATTAGTAGAAGCATGATCACATCGCGCCGGGATGTCAAACGGCGCCCTCGACGGACTCATGGACTCGTCGACGTATGGACTCCTGGTCCAGCGTCTGGACGTGTAGTCTGAATCGCATGAACGAGCCCGCACTGGACGCCGAACGCGATGCCGTCCTAGCCGCGCTGCGCCCCGTCGTCGAGGGCATCGCCGCGACGTTCGGACCGGTCTGCGAGGCCGTGCTCCACGACTACCGGAACCCCGAGCACTCGGTCGTGGCCGTCGCCGGGTCGGTCACCGGGCGGACGGTGGGCGGGGCGATGAGCGAGATCGGCATGCGCGTACTGGCCCGCGGCGACGAAGCGCACGACGAGCTGAACTACGTCACGCGCACCCCCGGCGGCACGCTGCTCAAGTCCTCGACCATGGTGCTGCGCGACTCCACGGGCTCCGTATTCGGTGCCCTGTGCGTCAACCTGGACGTCACCGCCGTCGACCGTGCCCACGCCCTCCTCGGCGCCCTCGCCGGCACCGCGCGCACCCCCGCCGAAGTGCCCGCCACCACCTTCGGCGACGACATCGACGCCGTCGTCGACGCCATCGTGGACGACCACCCGCTGCGCCGGGACACAAGCTGGGCGGCGCTGGACCGGGAACGGCGCCTCGAACTCTTCCGCGACCTCGACGGGCGCGGGGTGTTCGCCGTACGCCGCTCGGTCGAGCACGTCGCCGCCCGGCTCGGCATCTCCCGCGCCTCCGCCTACCACTACCTCTCCCAGGCCCGCGCCGCCGAGGGCCCGGCCGCCGACACCCCCTGAGGACGCCCGTGACACCCACCCCGCCGGTCACTCTCGACGACGTCCGCTCCGCCGCCGCCCGCATCGAGGGGGTCGCCCACCGCACGCCGGTCCTGCGCTCACGCACCCTGGACGCCCTCGTCGGCGCCGAGGTCCACCTCAAGTGCGAGAACCTCCAGCGGGTCGGCGCCTTCAAGTTCCGCGGCGCCTACAACGCGGCCTCCCGCCTCGCGCCGGAGCAGCTCGCCCGGGGCATCGCCGCCTACTCCTCGGGCAACCACGCCCAGGCCGTCGCCCTGGCCGCACGCGAGCTGGGCACCACCGCCGTGATCGTCATGCCGGAGGACGCCCCGCCCTCCAAACGGGACGCCACCGCGGGCTACGGCGCCGAGATCGTCACCTACGACCGCTACACCGGCGACCGCGTGGCGATCGCCGAGGCGCTGGCCGCCGACCGGGGCCTGACCCTGATCCCGCCCTACGAGCACCCGCACGTCATCGCCGGCCAGGGCACCGCCGCCCTCGAACTGGTCGAGGAGACGGGGGAGCTCGACGCGCTGGTCGCACCCGTCGGCGGCGGCGGACTGATCGCCGGGAGCGCCACCGCCGTCAAGGCACTGCATCCCGGCACCCGGGTGATCGGCGTCGAGCCGGAGGCCGGCGACGACACCAGGCGCTCCCTCGCGGCGGGCCGGCGGGTCAGCGTGCCGGTCCCGCGCACCATCGCCGACGGCCAGGCGCTGCCCACCCCCGGCGAGCTGACGTTCTCCCTCAACCGGCGTCTCCTCGACGGTGTCGTGCTGGTCTCCGACGACGAGATCAGGGACGCGATGAGGTTCGCCTTCGAACGCCTCAAGACCGTCCTCGAACCCAGCGGCGCCACCCCACTGGCCGCCCTCCTCGGCGGCCGGATCGACGCCCTGCCCCGCCGCGTCGGCGTGATCCTCTCCGGCGGCAACGTGGACGCCACCCGCTTCGCCGAACTCTGCGGCACGCCTCGCCGGGACCGCGCGCCCCGGATGGCGCCGCCGAGTTGACAGGCGGACGATGGAGTGGTGGAGCCAGGGAAAGGAGGAGCGCCATGCTGGAGGCAAAGACGCTCGACAAGCCGGACGAGCGGCGCGACTTCCCGCGCGGCCACATCGAGGCCGTCCACATGGAAGGACTCGACTTCGCCGTCGCCACCTTCGAACCGGGCTGGCGCTGGTCGGAGTCCGTGGCGCCGATCGCCGGCACCGACAGTTGCATGATCCACCACAACTGCTACGTCGTGGAGGGACGCATGCACGTCCGCATGGACGACGGCACCGAGAGCGAGGTGGGCCCCGGTGACGTCTTCGTCTGCTCGCCCGGCCACGACGCATGGGTCGTGGGCGACGGACCGTGCGTCGTGTACGACTTCGCGGGCAGCATGGCGAAGGAGTACGCCAAGGCCGACTGACGCGGCGACCGGCCGGTGACGGGGGAGGCGGCGACCACCACGGTGGTCCGCACCGACGCGGTGCTGCCGGACCAGTTCCTCGGTGTGTGGCTCGCGATGGTGTCGGTGTCGGCCGCGGCGACGCTGGGGACGAGCCTGACCACCGTGCCCTCGGCGGCCACCACACCCAGCACCTGTCCCGGCGTCGCACCCGCCAGCCGCTGTTGACCGAATTCACGCGCGCGGTACGTCGTCGCCGCGTACAACGAGTTGACCAGCATCACGCAGACGAACACCGCGATGATGCCGACCACCGTGAGGTTGAGCGTCTCCAGGTTCTTGGCGTCGACCGACTTCACCAGCCCCGAGGCCTTCACCGCGTCGCTCTCCACCGCCTGCATCGTGACCGTCGCCGTCGACACGGCGGTGAACATGACCAGCGACACCAGGGTCCCGCCCAGATGGTCCGTCCGGGCACGCAGGTTGCGCACGGCCAGCCAGCCGCTCGCACCGCTCAGCGGCAGCCGGTCCAGCACCCCCTTCAACAGCCGCGGCGACAGCAGCGCGAAACCCGCCGACAGCAGGATCGCCCCGTAGGCCGGCGCCGCCATCAGCGCCTCGTTCGTCGCCGAGAACAGGAAGGTGGAGCAGGCCCCCGCGGCCCCGCCGGCCAGCGCCGCGTACGCCAGGAACCGCTTCGCCCCGGTCCGCTCCCGGCGACCCCGCGCCAGACGCCGTACCGCCAGGAACGCCGCGCCCGCCGAGGCGAGCAGGGTGACGGCCACGCCGCTCATCAGGGCGACGGGCCCGAAGGAGTAGTCCACGGACCGCGCCACCTGGCCGCCGTCCTGGAACATCCCCAGCAGCGCCCGCCCGCCGAGCATCGCCGGCCCGATCGCCGCGACCGCGCCGACGAGGGCCACGACCGCCGCCTCGCCCACCACCATCCGCCTGAGCTGCGCGGGTGTCGCACCCGAGCAGCGCAGCAGCTCCAGCTCGGCGGTGCGCTGACGCACGTTGACCGTCAGCGTCGAGGCCACCGCGAAGAACACCAGCAGGGTCCCGTAGCCGCCCACGACCCCCGCCGCCGTGCCCAGCGTCTCGGAACTGACCGGGTCGACGCCGCCCTGCCCGGCCGTGTCGTGCATCGAGTTGAACGTCATGATGACCGCCGCCCCCAGAAAGGCCGACAGCAGCGTCGCCAGGAAGCGTCCGGGACGTCGCCGGATCGACCGGAGTGCCAGTGTGAACACCGCTCACACCCCCACCGGCATGCCGTCGCCCAGGTGCGCGAGCCGCTCCGCGACCGCGTCCGGGCTCGGCGACTCCATCCGCCCCGCCAGCCGGCCGTCGGCGAGGAAGACCACCGAGTCGGCGTACGACGCGGCGACCGGGTCGTGCGTCACCATCACCACCGTCCGGCCGTGCACCCGCACCGCCTCCTGGAGCAGGAGCAGCACCTGCCGCGCGCTGCGCGTGTCCAGCGCGCCCGTCGGCTCGTCCGCGAAGATCACCCGCGGTTCGGTGACCAGCGCCCGCGCGATCGCCACCCGCTGCCGCTGACCGCCCGAGAGCTGGTCGGGCAGGTGGCCGAGCCGGTCCCCGAGACCGACCGACGTCAGGATCTCCCGTGCCCGGTCCCGGTCGACGCGCCGCCCGGCCAGCTTCAGCGGCAGCACCGTGTTCTGCGCGACGGTCAGCGTCTCCAGCAGGTTGTACTGCTGGAACACGAACCCGACCCGGCCGCGCCGGAACCTGGTCAGCTCCGCCTCGCCGCTCCCCGTCAGCTCCTTGCCGTCCACGCACACGATGCCGCCGTCAGGCCGGTCGAGGCCCGCCGCGCACTGGAGCAGCGTGGACTTGCCCGAACCCGACGGCCCCATCACCGCCGTGAAGGTGCCGCGCGCGAGGCTCAGCGTCACCCCGTCCAGCGCCGTCACGGCGTTCTCCGCCGAGCCGTAGGTCCGCCTCACCTTGACGAGCCGGAGGGCCTCGGGGGAGGGGCCCGGCCGCCGCGTGTCCCGCGCTCCGGAACGAAGCATCGTCATCACCTTCCGTACGGCCCGCCCTGTGCGGTGCCTCGTGGAAGACGCTACGGAGAGCGGGGCGGCGCCACACTGGGTGCAGGGCCCGTGTCGGAGGGTGTACCCAGTGACACCCCGGCGGTGCTAGGAGCCGCTCACCAGCACCACCTCCAGGGTGCGCGGGCCGTGCACCCCCTCCACCCGGTCCAGTTCGATGTCACTGGTCGCGGAGGGCCCGGAGATCCACGTCAACGGGCGGGCGGGATCGAGGCGTTCGAGGGCCTGGGCGACCGACGACACCACCTGGTCCGGCACGCGCACGACGCAGACGTGGTGGTCCGGGACCAGGGTGATGCGGCGGCGGCCCTGGTCGGGGGAGCCGTCCAGGACGATCGTGCCGGTCTCGGCGACGGCCACCGCGCAGCCGGTGACGACACTGTCGACCCGGTCGAGCTCCTGCGGGGTGTTCGCCACGCGGTCGTGGACGCGGGTCGCGTCGACCGCCTTCAGCCAGCCGGCCGGCAGCCCCGGGGGCACCACCACGGTCCGCGACCCGTGCGCCGACAGGAGACGGGCGAGCAGCCCGGGCAACTCCCCCTCCGTGCACCGGTGCACGGCCGCCCGGTAGTCCGCCAGGTTCTCGGCGAGCAGGTCCACCGTCTGCGCGACGGACCGCTGCCCGTGCTCGCGCAGATAGTCCCGGGCGACGGCCTCCTCGTAGGGCCCCGCGTCGGCAGGCACGTCCGCCAGCGCCCGCCGTACCCGCCCCAGAACGCGTTCCCTGCTGCTCACTTCGCCCCGTCCCTTCCGCCGTGCGTGCGCTGCCACCAGTCCCGGAACGGCTCCGCGGGCACCGCCGGGAGGTCCCGGGTGCCGCTCCACGCCCGGCCGGGACCGGGCAGCGTGCGCGGATGCAGGCGCCGGGTGCGCGAGGCGAGGCGCTGCCCGGTGCGCAGCGCGCCCGGGTGGGTGAACGCCCACTGTGCAGCCCGCATCGCCGCCCGCTCGGCGGCATGCCCCTTGGCCGGCTTGAGCACCACCCGGTTGCCGCCCCGGACGGCCGGGCCGCCCTGCACGACCCGCTCGCGCAGGTGCACCAGCACCTCGGGGATGTCGATGGCGACCGGGCACACCTCGTAGCAGGCCCCGCACAGCGAGGACGCGTACGGCAGCGAGGCGTCGATCTCGCTGCCGGTGCCCCGCAGTTGGGGGCTGAGGATCGCGCCGATCGGGCCCGGGTACACCGAGCCGTAGGCGTGGCCGCCCGCCCGCTCGTACACCGGGCAGACGTTCAGGCAGGCCGAGCAGCGGATGCAGCGCAGCGCCTGGCGGCCGACCTCGTCGGCGAGGGTGTCGGTGCGGCCGTTGTCCAGCAGGACCAGGTGGAAGGTGCGCGGGCCGTCCTCGTCGGTGGTGCCGGTCCACATGGACGTGTACGGGTTCATCCGCTCGGCCGTCGAGGAGCGGGGGAGGGTCTGCAGGAAGACCTCCAGGTCCTGCCACCTCGGCACGATCTTCTCGATGCCGACGACCGAGATCAGCGTCTCGGGCAGGGTGAGGCACATCCGTCCGTTGCCCTCGGACTCCACGACCACGAGCGTGCCGGTCTCGGCGACCACGAAGTTGGCACCGGAGATGCCGACCTTGGCCCGCAGGAACTTCTCCCGCAGGTGCAGCCGGGCCGCCTCCGCCAGTTCGGCGGGCGTGTCCGTCAGGTTCTCGGGCGCGGGACGGCCCCACCCGCTCATCTCGGAGCGGAAGATGTCCCGGATCTCGCCCCGGTTGCGGTGGATGGCGGGCACCAGGATGTGCGAGGGCCGGTCGTTGCCCAACTGCACGATCAGCTCCGCGAGATCGGTCTCGTAGGCGTGGATGCCCCGGGCCTGGAGCGCCTCGTTGAGCGCGATCTCCTGCGTCGCCATCGACTTGACCTTGACGACCTCCGACTCGCCGGTCTCCTCGACCAGCCGGGCGACGATCTCGTTCGCCTCGTCCGCGTCGGCCGCCCAGTGCACCGTGCCGCCGGCGGCGGTGACCGCCTCCTCCACCTGCACCAGGTACCGGTCGAGATGGCGCAGCGTGTGGTCCTTGATCTGCTTCCCCGCCTCGCGCAGCGCCGCCCAGTCGTCCAGCTCGGCGACCGCGCGTGCCCGCTTGTCCCGGATGGTGTGGGTGGCGTGGCGCAGGTTGCCGCGCAGCGTCGTGTCGCGCACCGCCTCCCGTGCCGCCCGCGGAAAGGCCGGCATCCCGACGAAGGTCCCGCTCATGCGGCCACCGCCTCCCCGGTGCTCGCCAGGATCTCCGCGATGTGCACCGGCCGCATGCCCGTGCGCAGCCGCGCCATGGTGCCGCCGATGTGCATCAGGCAGGAGTTGTCGGCCGCGCACAGCACGTCCGCGCCGGTGGACTCTGCGTTGCGCACCTTGTCCGCGCCCATCGCCGCCGACACGTCGGAGTTCTTCACGGCGAAGGTGCCGCCGAAACCGCAGCACTCCTCGGCGCCCGGCAGTTCCACCAGTTCCAGCCCCGCCACCGCCTCCAGCAGCCGCCGCGGCCGGTCGCCCAGGCCCAGGCTCCGCAGTCCGTGGCAGGTCGGGTGGTACGTCACCGTGTGCGGGTAGTACGCCCCCACGTCGGTCACCCCGAGCACGTCCACGAGGAACTCCGTCAGCTCGTACGTCTTGGGCACCACCGGCGCCAGCACGGCCGCGAGCGCGTCCCCGCGCCCCTCCGCCCGCGCCCGCTCGCCCATGCGCGGGTACAGCTCCCGCACCATCGCACCGCAGGAGCCCGACGGGGTCACGATCGCGTCGTAGCCCGCGAACACGTCGGCGAAGTGCCGGGCCAGCGGCTCGGCCTCGTGCCGGTAACCGGTGTTGTAGTGCGCCTGACCGCAACACGTCTGGGCCATCGGGAAGTCGACCTCGACGCCGAGCCTGGTGAGCAGCTTCACCACGGCGCGGCCGGTGTCCGGATAGAGCGTGTCGTTGACGCAGGTCAGGAACAGGGCGACACGCATCGCGGCTCCTTGTGGTTCGGTCATCGGATGAATGATGAGTGCAGGCTAGTCGGCCGACCGGACGGGGGAGCCCCGGTTCACCGGTCGGCGAGTCGGGCCTCGGCCGCCCGCCAGCGCGCCGTGCCGCCGCGCGGTTCGTAGCGGGTGGGCGACTGGGTGCGGGCCAGCAGCCGGCGCATCCCGCCGAGGTCGCCGACCAGGCCTTGGGCGCGGGCCTGCACGAGGACGTTGCCCAGCGCGGCGGCCTCCGTCGGCCCCGCCACCACCGGCAGCCCGCAGGCGTCGGCCGTCAACTGGCACAGCAGCGCGTTGCGGGTGCCGCCGCCGACCACGTGCACCACGTCGACGGGGTGACCGGCCAGCCGCTGGGCGTCCGTCACGGCCCTGCGGTGGGCCAGCGCCAGCGAGTCGAGGATGCACCGGGTCACCTCCGCGGGTGTCGCGGGCACCGGCTGGCCCGAGGCGCGGCACGCCTCGGCGATCCGCTCCGGCATCCGCCCGGGCGCCAGGAACGCCGCGTCCCCCGCGTCGACCACCGACCGCAGCGCCGGCACCCGCGCCGCCCGGTCCAGCAGCCCGCCCAGGTCCGGGTCGCCCCAGGCCCGTACGCACTCCTGGAGCAGCCACAGACCCATGATGTTGCGCAGGTAGCGGACCGTGCCGTCCAGACCGAGTTCGTTGGTGAAGTTGGCGGCCCGGCTCTCCTCCGTCAGCACCGGAGAGGTCAGTTCCAGCCCGGCCAGTGACCAGGTCCCGGTGCAGATGTAGGCGAACCGCTCGTCCACGGCCGGAACGGCGGCCACCGCGGAGGCGGTGTCGTGCGAACCGACCGCCGTCACCGGCACCGGACCCGTCAGACCCGTCTCCTCCAGCACCTCGGGCCGCAGCAGGCCGGCCGGGTCGCCGGGCCGGCGCAGGGGCGCGAACAGGCCGAGGTCGATCCCCAGCCGGTCCGCGACCTCGCGCGACCAGTCCCGGGTACGGGGGTCGACGAGCTGGGTGGTGGAGGCGTTGGTCAGCTCCGTGCCCTGCTCGCCGGTCAGCCAGTACGTCAGCAGGTCCGGGACGAGCAACAGCCGCCGGGCCGCCGCGAACTGGGCCGTGTCCCGGGCGGCGACGAGCTGGTACAGGGTGTTGAAGGGCGCGTACTGCAGCCCGGTCGCCGCGTACAGCTCCCCGGCGGGCAGCGAGGCCCACACCTGCTCCGCGACGCCCTCGGTGCGGGCGTCGCGGTAGTGCACGGGGTTGCCGAGCAGGGCCCCGTCCGCGTCCAGCAGGCCGTAGTCGACGGCCCAGCTGTCCACGCCCACCGAGTCCACCGGCCCGGCCGCCCGCAGCCCGTCCAGCACACCGGCGTAGAGCGCGAGGACGTCCCAGCGCAGGCCCTCGGGGGTGCGGACGGGCCGGTTGGGGAAGCGGTGCGCCTCGGTCAGCTCCAGCCGGCCGGGGCCGACGCGGCCGACCATGACGCGCCCGCTGGACGCGCCGAGGTCGACCGCGGCGTACGACCCGGAGTCCACGGCGGTCCTCATCGCAGGAACGCGGCGGCGACGCCGGCGTCGACCGGGACGTGCAGACCGGTGGTGTGGGTCAGGTCGCCCCCGGTCAGCGCGAACACGGCGTTCGCGACGTGCTCGGGCAGCACCTCGCGCTTGAGCAGCGTCCGCTGGGCGTAGAACTCGCCCAGCTTCTCCTCCGGCACCCCGTACACCGCGGCGCGCTTGGCGCCCCAGCCGCCCGCGAAGATCCCGGAACCGCGCACCACGCCGTCGGGGTTGACGCCGTTGACGCGGATGCCGTGCTCGCCCAGCTCGGCGGCGAGCAGGCGCACCTGGTGGGCCTGGTCGGCCTTGGTGGCGGAGTAGGCGATGTTGTTCGGGCCGGCGAAGACGGCGTTCTTCGACGCGATGTAGACGATGTCGCCGCCCAGTTGCTGCGCGGTCATCACCCGGGCCGCCTCGCGCGAGACGAGGAAGGAGCCCCGGGCCATGATGTCGTGCTGGAGGTCCCAGTCCTTTGCCGTGGTCTCCAGCAGCGGCTTCGAGATGGAGATCCCCGCGTTGTTGACCACCAGGTCGACCCCGCCGAAGGCGAGCACGGCGGCCTTGAAGGCGTCGGCGATCTGCTCCTCGGAGGTGACGTCCACGGTCACGGCGACGGCCTTGTCGTCCCCGCCCAGCTCCCCGGCGACCTCGGCCGCGTTCTCGGCGTTCAGGTCGGCGACGACGACGCACGCGCCCTCGTCGGCCAGCCGGCGCGCGATCGCCCTGCCGATCCCGCTGCCCGCGCCGGTGACGAGGGCGACGCGGGTGGCCAGCGGCTTGGGCTTCGGCATCCGCCGGAGCTTGGCCTCCTCCAGCGCCCAGTACTCGATGCGGAACTTCTCCGACTCCTCGATCGGCGCGTAGGTCGACACCGCCTCGGCACCGCGCATCACGTTGATCGCGTTGACGTAGAACTCGCCGGCCACGCGCGCCGTCTGCTTGTCCTTGCCGAAGCTGAACATGCCCACGCCCGGCACCAGCACGATCGCCGGGTCCGCGCCGCGCATGGCGGGGGAGTCCGGCTCGGCGTGCCGCTCGTAGTACGCGGCGTACTCCTCGCGGTAGGCCGCGTGCAGCTCCTTGAGGCGGGCGACGGCCTCGTCCAGCGGCGCGGTCGGCGCCACGTCCAGGACCAGCGGCCGCACCTTCGTGCGCAGGAAGTGGTCCGGGCAGGAGGTGCCGAGCGCGGCGAGCCGCGGGTGTTCGGCGCGTGCCAGGAAGTCGAGGACGACCTCCGCGTCCGTGAAGTGCCCGACCTGAGCCCGGTCCTGCGAGGCCAGACCACGCACGTACGGCGCCAGCGCCGCCGCCCGCTCCCGCCGCTCGGCCTCGGGCAGCGCCTCGTACCCCTCGATCACCGGACCGAACGGCTCGGCCTTGCCGCGCTCGGCCAGGAACGCCTCGGCGGTGCGGATGATGTGCAGCGAGTTGCGCTCGCACTCCTCGGAGGTGTCGCCCCAGGCGGTGATGCCGTGCCCGCCCAGGACACAGCCGATCGCCTGCGGGTTGGCCTCCTTGACGGCCGCGATGTCCAGCCCGAGCTGGAACCCGGGCCGCCGCCACGGCACCCACACCACGGTGTCGCCGAAGCACTCGGCGGTCAGCTTCTCCCCGTCGGCGGCGCACGCCAGCGCGATCCCCGAGTCGGGGTGGAGGTGGTCGACGTGGGCGGCCTCGACCAGGCCGTGCATCGCCGTGTCGATCGAGGGCGCGGCACCGCCCTTGCCGTGCAGGCAGTAGTCGAAGGCGGCGACCATCTCGTCCTCGCGCCCGACGCCCGGGTAGACGTCCTTGAGCGCCCGCATCCGGTCCAGCCGCAGCACGGCGAGCCCCGCCCCGGTGAGTGTGCCGAGGTCCCCGCCGGACCCCTTGACCCACATCAGCTCCACCTCACCCCCGGTGACGGGGTCGGTCGCGGTGCCCTTGGCGGAGGCGTTGCCGCCGGCGTAGTTGGTGTTGCGCGGATCGGCGCCGAGCCGATGGGAACGGGCCAGGAGGGCATCGGCCGCAGGATGGGTCGCCATGTCTCTTCAGTCCTTCTTGAACGAGGGTTGACTTCTCAGGGGCGCGGGGCTGCATCCGTGTACGGCTTCGCCGCGCGGGCGCGACCAGTCGCACACGGCCCGCAGCCCGCGAACAACAGAACCCGGCAGGTGCTCACGCCCCCCACCCGGCCTGCTGCCCACCAACCCGCTCGGCGACGACCTTCTCGCCCCAACCGGACGCCCGGTACGCCCGCAGGGGCTCGGGGTCCAGCCCCGACTCCTCCCGCACCTCCCGGAGAAGCGGACGCACGTCCGTGGCGTACGCGTCCATCAGCACCGCGTTGGCCTCCAGAACGTCCCCCGCGGCCTGTGCCTCGGCCAGGGCCGAACCGTCGACCAGCAGCGCCTTGGCCGTGGCCTCCTGCACGTTCATGACCGACCGGATGATCGCCGGGATCTTCGCCTCGATGTTGTGGCACTGGTCGAGCATGAACGCCACGTCGGAGGTGAACCCGCCCCCGCGCACCACCTCGTACATGATGCGGAAGAGCTGGAACGGGTCGGCCGCCCCGACCATCAGGTCGTCGTCCGCGTAGAAGCGCGAGTTGAAGTCGAACCCGCCGAGCTTCCCCTCCCGCAGCAGCGTCGCCACGATGAACTCGATGTTGGTGCCGGGGGCGTGGTGTCCGGTGTCGACCACGACCTGCGCCTTGTCGCCCAGCTTCAGGCAGTGGGCGTACGCCGTGCCCCAGTCCGGCACGTCGGTCGTGTAGAACGCCGGCTCGAAGAGCTTGTACTCCAGGAGCATCCGCTGCCCCTCGCCGAGCCGCTCGTACACCTCGGCCAGCCCCTCGGTCAGCCGGTCCTGCCGGGAACGGATGTCGTCCTGCCCGGGGTAGTTGGTGCCGTCGGCGAACCACAGTTTCAGGTCGCGCGACCCGGTTGCGTCCATGATGTCGACGCACTCCAGCAGGTGGTCGACGGCCTTGCGGCGCACCGCGGCGTCGGGGTGGCAGATGCTGCCCAGCTTGTAGTCGTCGTCCTGGAAGGTGTTGGAGTTGATCGCGCCGATCCGCACGCCCCGCTTCTCGGCGTGCGCCGCCAGCGCGGCGTAGTCCTCGACCCGGTCCCAGGGGATGTGCAGGGCCACGGTCGGGGCCACGCCGGTGAACTCGTGCACCTTGGCCGCGTCGTCCAGCTTCTCGAACGGGTCGCGCGGAACGCCGGCCTGGGCGAACACCTTGAAGCGGGTGCCCGAGTTGCCGTACGCCCACGACGGCGTCTCGACGGACTGGGTCTTGAGCGCGGCCTTCACCGCGGCGAGCTCGGTCACTTCGGCGCTCCTGTGGCATCGGGTCGTGGCCCGCTGTGAGCACGACCATGGATGAAACGATTCAGAACGCGAAGTTATGAGCCCCTTGAAGGGGTGTCAACCCTTCGCGCGGCTCCGGTACTCCGTGACTCCGTCGTGACCTTTGGAGATCGAAATTTTTTCGACCCGGAACCATTGACGTGACATACCCTCGCTGCCTAACGTCCCCGGCAACCGAGTTGAAACCTTTCACGACGCCGTGAGGGCCGTCCCGCCGGCGTCGTCGAGGAGCCCCCAAATGACCCACCCGTCCGACACGGGTCCGGCCCCGGTCCTGGCGCTCAAGGACGTCTCCAAGTCCTTCGGCGCGGTCCGTGCGCTGCGGGACGTCTCCCTGGAGCTGTTCCCCGGCGAGGTGCACGCCCTCGCCGGCGAGAACGGCGCCGGAAAGTCGACCCTCATCAAGACGCTGGCCGGTGTGCACCGGCCGGACGCCGGCCAGGTGCTGCTCGACGGCGCACCGGTCGCCTTCCACGGTCCCGGCGACGCCCGCGACGCCGGCATCGCAGTGATCTACCAGGAGCCCACCCTCTTCCCCGACCTGTCGATCGCCGAGAACATCTTCATGGGCCGCCAGCCGCGCCGCGCCCTCGGCCGCATCGACCACAAGGCCACCCGTGCCGCCACCGCCGAACTGATGCTGCGCCTGGGCGTCGAGCTCGACCCCGACCGGCCCGCGCGCGGCCTGTCCATCGCGGACCAGCAGATCGTCGAGATCGCCAAGGCGCTCTCCTTCGACGCCCGCGTGCTCATCATGGACGAGCCGACCGCCGCCCTCACCGGCAGCGAGGTGGCCCGCCTCTTCGGCGTGGTGCGCACCCTGCGCGACCAGGGCGCCGCGGTGCTGTTCATCTCCCACCGCCTGGAGGAGATCTTCGGCATCTGCACGCGGGTCACCGCCCTGCGCGACGGGGCCTGGATCGCCAGCGAGCCCCTGGAGGGCATGACCGAGGACGACCTGGTGCGCCGCATGGTCGGCCGCGACCTCGACGAGCTGTACCCCAAGCAGGAGGTCGCGCCCGGCGAGACCGCCCTGAGTGTGCGCAGGCTGACCCGCGAGGGCGTCTTCACCGACGTCTCCTTCGAGGTGCGGCGCGGCGAGATCGTCGCGCTGGCCGGACTGGTCGGCGCCGGACGCACCGAGGTCGCCCGGGCCGTCTTCGGCGTCGACCGCTGGGACGCCGGGGAGGTCGAGGTCGACGGGAAGCCGCTCGTCAACGGCGCCCCCTCCACCGCGATGGCCGCCGGGCTCGCCCTCGTCCCGGAGGACCGCCGCGCCCAGGGGCTCGTGATGGACATGTCCATCGAGCGCAACATCGGCCTCACCGGCCTGCGCACGACGGTCCGGGCCGGGCTCGTGGACCGCGGCGCCGAGCGCAGCCGTTCGCTGGACTGGGCCGTCAAGCTCCAGGTCAAGTACGCCCGGATCGCGGACACCGTCGCCACCCTCTCGGGCGGCAACCAGCAGAAGGTCGTCCTGGCCAAGTGGCTGGCCACCGGCCCCAAGGTGCTGATCGTCGACGAGCCCACCCGCGGCATCGACGTCGGCACCAAGGCCGAGGTGCACCGGCTGCTGAGCCAACTCGCCGCCGACGGCGTGGCCGTCCTGATGATCTCCTCCGACCTGCCCGAGGTCCTCGGCATGGCCGACCGCGTCCTGGTGATGCACGAGGGACGCCTGACCGCCGAGATATCCCGCACCGACGCCACCGAGGAGACCGTGATGGCCGCAGCCACGGGGAGGGCCGCCGCATGACGGTCACCACACCCGAGAAGGCCCCCGCGGCCGACGTGCCGGGGACCGGCGCCACCCGGCTGGTGGACCGCATCTTCAAGGTGCGCGAACTGGCCATCCTGCTCGTCTTCCTGGTGATGATCGCCCTCACCCAGGCGGGCAACAGCGAGTTCCTGTCCGAACAGGGCATCAAGGACCTGCTGCTCAACGCGACCATCCTGGTCCTGGTCGCCACCGGACAGTCCCTGGTCGTCATCACCCGCAACGTCGACCTGTCCGTCGGCTCCACCCTCGGCATCAGCGCCTTCGCCGCCGGGATCTACCTCCAGGACGGCGGCAACCCCGTCGTGGCCGTGCTGCTCGCCGTACTCATGGGCGTCGGCTTCGGGCTCCTCAACGGCCTGCTGGTCAGCCTCGGCCAGGTGCCCGCCCTGGTGGTCACCCTGGGCACCCTCTACATCATCCGCGGCATCGACTCCATCTGGGTCGGCTCCAGGCAGATCACCGCGGCCGACCTGCCCGGCGGCTTCGTCGACTTCGGCTCCGGCGGCATCTCCGCCGTGCCCTGGCTGGCACTGATCGCACTGGCGGTGCTCGTCGCCACCGCCTACTACCTCAAGCAGTTCGGCAGCGGACGCGAGCTGTACGCGCTCGGCTCCAATCCCGAGGCCGCCCGGCTGGCCGGCATCCCCGTGCGCAAGCGGATCCTGGCCGCCTACACCTTCTGCGGCGCCCTCGCCGGACTGGCCGGCGCCCTCTACCTCGCCCGGTTCGGCAACGTCGACTCCGGCACCGGCAACGGCTACGAACTGACCGTCGTCAGCGCCGTGGTGGTCGGCGGCGTCGTCTTCACCGGCGGCTCCGGCAGCGTCTACGGCGCGGCCCTCGGCGCGCTGCTGCTGACCTCCATCAACAGCGTGCTGCCCGCCCTCGGCGTCAGCTCCGTGTGGGTGCTGGCCATCAACGGCATCCTGCTCATCCTGGCCATCGCCGTCGACCGGATCGTCGCCCTGCGCGTGGCCGACGCCCTGAAGAAGAGGAACGCCCGCCATGGCTGACACCTCCCTGACGCGCGCCGTCCGCTGGGACACCGTGGTGGGCGCCCTCCTCGTGGTCGTCCTGCTGCTCTCCTTCGGCTTCGTCGACGGCTTCGGCAACTCCCTCAACCTGTCCTTCCTCATCGGCAACACCCTGCCGATCGCGCTCATCGCCCTGCCGATGACCCTGCTGGTCGTCTCCGGCGAGATCGACCTGTCGGTCGCCTCCACCGCGGGCCTGTCGGGCGCGGTGATGGGCGCCCTGTGGAACCAGGGCATGACCATCGAGACGATCATCCCGATCTGCCTGCTGCTCGGCGTGGTCTGCGGTCTGGTCAACGGTCTGCTGGTCACCCGGCTCGGGCTGCCCTCCCTCGCCGTCACCATCGGCACCATGGCCGCCTACCGCGGCATCGCGCAGATCGTGCTCGGCTCCGACGCGGTGACCGACTTCCCCGCGCAGTACCTGGACTTCGCGGCCGGACGCATCGACGGCACCTTCGTGCCGTACGCCTTCCTGCCCTTCCTCGTGCTGCTGGCCCTCGCCGTCCTCGCCCTGCACGCCATGCCGTTCGGCCGGGCGCTGTTCGCCATCGGGGCCAGCGAGGAGGCCGCCCGCTTCGCCGGCATCCGGGTCAAGCGGCAGAAGCTGATCCTGTTCACGCTGACCGGCCTGATGTCCGCCCTGACCGGCGTCTTCTGGGCCCTGCACTACGCCAGCGCGCGCTACGACAACGCGACCGGACTGGAACTGTCCGTCGTCGCCGCCGTACTGCTGGGCGGCATCGACTTCGACGGCGGCAAGGGCACCCTCGGCGGGGCGATCGCCGGCGTGTTCCTGCTCGGCGCGCTGCAGAACGTGATGAGCCTCCAGGACGTCTCCGCGCAGTCCCAGATCGTCGTCACCGGCGTCCTGCTCGTCCTGTCCGTCCTCGGCCCCCGGGTCGCACGGCAGGTCTCCCTCGCGAGGGCCGGACGCAGGGCAGCAGCGCCGCCCCCGTCCAAGGCGCCCGCCCCCACCCCGTAACCCTGTTCACCGGCTCCGTCCACCCTCAGAAGGAACCCACCATGCGCAAGTCGTCCATCCGCCGCACCTGCGCGGCGCTCGCCGCCGTCACCTCCCTCGCCCTGGCGGCCACCGCCTGCGGCGGCACCACGAAGGAGGACGTCAAGGACGAGGGCGGCAAGGCCGCCGCGGCGGGCAAGGCCGACCCGAACGCCGAGACGAAGAAGGGGCTGACCGTCGGCTTCCTGCCCAAGCAGGTCAACAACCCCTACTTCACCGTCGCCGACAAGGGCGGCGAGAAGGCCCTCAAGGAGCTGGGCTCCAGCTACAAGGAGGTCGGCACCTCCAGCGGCACCGACACCGCCGGCCAGGTCTCCTACGTCAACACGCTCACCCAGCAGCAGGTCGACGCCATGGCCGTCTCCGCGCAGGACCCGGGCGCGCTGTGCACCGCGCTCAAGCAGGCCATGAAGAACGACATCAAGATCGTCACCTACGACTCCGACACCAACCCCGACTGCCGCAACGCCTTCATCTCCCAGGCGTCCGCCGACGACATCGGCCGCACCCAGGTGCAGCAGATGGCCGAGCAGATCGGCAACAAGGGCGAGATCGCGATCCTGTCCGCCGCGCAGACCGCGACGAACCAGAACGCCTGGATCGAGATCATGAAGGACGAGCTGAAGGACCCGAAGTACAAGGACGTCAAGCTGGTCAAGGTCGCCTACGGCGACGACGACGCCCAGAAGTCCTTCCAGCAGACCCAGGGCCTGCTCCAGGAGCACCCGAACCTGAAGGGGATCATCTCCCCGACCACCGTCGGCATCAAGGCCGCCGCCCAGTACCTGTCCGGCTCCAAGTACAAGGGCAAGGTCAAGCTGACCGGCCTCGGCACCCCCAACGACATGCGCAAGTACGTCAAGAACGGCACCGTCGAGGCGTTCGAGCTGTGGGACCCGGCCAAGCTCGGCGAGCTGGCCGCGCGCACCGCCGTCGCCCTGGCCTCCGGGCAGATCACCGGCAAGGAGGGCGAGACCTTCAAGGCCGGTGCCATGGGCGAGTACACCATCGGCAAGGACGGCGTGATCGACCTCGGCAAGCCGACCGTGTTCACGGCCGACAACGTCGACCAGTTCAACTTCTAGTCCCCACCCGTCGTCCGTCCCCCATCCTTCGTACAGTCGTTACCTTTCGTACGGGAGCGGTACTTCATGCAGCGCGTCTGTTTCCTGCTCAAGGTCCGCCAGGACCGCATCGCGGAGTACCGCGAACGCCACGCCGCCGTGTGGCCGGAGATGTGCGAGGCACTCTCCGCCACCGGCTGGCACAACTACTCGCTCTTCCTGCGTGACGACGGCCTGCTCGTCGGCTACCTGGAGACCGAGGACTTCGCCGCCGCCCAGGCCGGCATGGAGGCCACCGAGGTCAACGCACGCTGGCAGGCGGAGATGGGCCCGCTCTTCGAGTCCCTGGACGGGGCCCGCCCCGACGAGGCGATGAAGCCGCTGACCGAGGTGTTCCACCTCGCCTGACGGGGGTCCGCAGGGGCGGCCCGGGTACTGTGTGAAGGTCCTGCGGCCGCCCCCCACATCCACCCCGACCTCGGAGGTCCCTGCCCGATGGCCCATTCCGTGGGTATCAAGGATGTCGCCCGCGCCGCCGGAGTTTCCGTGGGCACGGTCTCCAACGTCATCAACCGCCCCGACACCGTCGCGGCCGAGACCCGCGCGCGCGTGCTGTCGGCCATCGACCGGCTGGGCTACGTCCGCAGCGAGTCCGCCCGCCAGTTGCGCGCGGGCCGCAGCCGGATCATGGGGCTGCTCGTCCTGGACATGGGCAACCCCTTCTTCGTCGACGTCGCACGCGGCGCCGAGCGGGCCGCCCGCGAGGCCGGGCTCGGCGTGATGGTCTGCAACAGCGCCCAGAACCCGGCCGAGGAGGCGGAGTACCTCTCGCTCTTCGCCGAGCAGCGGGTCCGCGGCGTCCTGCTCACCCCCGCCGACGCCACCGGCCGCAACATCGAGGGCTTCCGGCGCCACCACATCCCCTTCGTCCTCGTCGACCGGGTCGCCGAGGGCACCACCGAGTGCTCGGTCTCCGTCGACGACGTCGCCGGCGGCGCGCTGGCCGTGCGCCACCTCGTGGACGCCGGACACCGCTCCATCGCCTACGTCAGCGGCCCGCCCGGCCTCAACCAGGTCCGCGACCGCCGCACCGGCGCCCTCGCCGCGCTCGCCGAGGCCGGGCTCGGCCCCGACGCGCTGCGGGAGCTGCCCACCGAGCGCCTCGACGTCGCCGCCGGCCGCGACGCCGGCGCCCGCCTGCTGGGCCTCGCCGAGCGCCCCACCGCGGTGTTCTGCGCCAACGACCTGCTCGCCCTCGGCGTCCTGCAGGCGATGTACGCCGCCGGGGTCGGCGTCCCCGACGACCTCGCGATCGTGGGCTACGACGACATCGAGTTCGCCGCCGCCGCGGCCGTCCCGCTCACCTCCGTGCGCCAGCCCGCCGTCACCATGGGCGCCATGGCCGCCGAGCTGCTCCTGGAGGAGACCGAGCTGGAGGGCGCGGACGGGGAGCACCCGCACCGACGGGTCGTGCTCCAGCCGGAACTGGTGGTGCGGCGCTCCAGCCTCGCCGCCCGCTGACCGGCCGTTCAGCAGGCCCGCGGCATGATTTCATGATCCCGGGGGTCGGCGGCCGCAGGACCGTGTGCTGAACTGGGACACGGCCGAAAGAATCGGCCGTCGCGTCCGTCCGCCCCGGGAGCCCCGTTGAGCGTCAGCTACCGCCAGCCAGGCGTCGTCCTCACCGACCGCCGTTTCACCGTGCCCCTCGACCACGCCGACCCCACCGGGGAGACGATCGAGCTGTACGCCCGCGAGGCCGTCGCGAGCGACAAGGCGGACAAGAACCTGCCGTGGCTGCTCTACCTCCAGGGCGGCCCCGGCGGCAAGGCGAACCGTTTCGTCGGCCGCCCCGCCTGGTTCGGCCGCGCCCTGGAGGAGTACCGCGTCCTGCTCCTGGACCAGCGCGGCACCGGCGCCTCCACGCCCGCCAACCGGCAGACCCTCCCGCTGCGCGGCGGCCCCGCCGAGCAGGCCGACTACCTCGCCCACTTCCGCGCCGACTCCATCGTCCGGGACTGCGAGGCCATCCGCTCCCAGGTCACCGGCGGCGCCCCCTGGACCGTGCTCGGCCAGAGCTTCGGCGGCTTCTGCACCGTCACCTACCTCTCCCTGGCCCCCGAGGGCCTGGACACCGCGCTGATCACCGGCGGCCTGCCCTCCCTCGACGCCCACGCCGACGACGTCTACCGGGCCGCCTACCCCCGCGTCGAGCGCAAGGTCGCCGCGCACTACGCCCGCTACCCGCAGGACGTCGAGCGCGCCCGCCGCATCGCCGACCACCTCCTCACCCACGACGTGGTCCTGCCCAACGGCTACCGGCTCACCGTGGAGGCATTCCAGTCGCTGGGCATCATGCTCGGCAGCGGCGAGGGCAGCCACCAGTTGCACTTCCTCCTGGAGGACGCCTTCGTCCGCACCCCGGGCGGGCACGAGCTGTCCGACGCCTTCCAGGAACAGGCCCAGAGCCTGCTGTCGTACGCGGGCCGCCCGCTGTACGCCCTCGTCCACGAGGCCATCTACGGCCAGGACGCGCGCCCCACCGCCTGGTCCGCCGAGCGGGTCCGCGCCGAGTTCCCGCGCTTCGACGCGGCCAAGTCCCTCGCGGGCGACGAACCGCTGCTCTTCACCGGCGAGACGATCCACCCCTGGATGTTCGACTGCGACCCGGCCCTGCGCCCGCTGCGCGAGACGGCGGACCTGCTCGCCGCCCGCACCGACTGGACCCCGCTGTACGACCCCGACCGCCTCGCCGCCAACGAGGTGCCGGCCGCCGCGGCCGTCTACCACGACGACATGTACGTCGACACCGCCCACGCGCTGACCACCGCCCGTGCGATCCGGGGCCTGCGCACCTGGGTGACCGACGAGTTCGAGCACGACGGCGTGCGGGCCGGCGGCCCGAGGGTCCTGGACCGGCTGCTGGCGCTCGCCCGCGACGAGGTCTGAATTCCGGGTGGAACGCCGGCGGGCCGGGTTAGTGTGCGGGGCATGACCGAGCCGACGATCACGCAACTGGAGCCCATGCCGGGGGACTGGCGCCGCGCCCTCGCCGTCGTGGCCCACCCCGACGACCTGGAGTACGGCTGTTCGGCGGCGATCGCGGCCTGGACCGACGAGGGCCGCGAGGTCGCCTACGTGCTCGCGACCCGGGGCGAGGCGGGCATCGACACCCTGCCGCCCGAGGAGTGCGCGCCGCTGCGGGAGCGGGAGCAGCGGGCGAGCGCCGCCGTCGTCGGGGTGAGCGAGGTGGAGTTCCTCGGCCACCGCGACGGTGTCGTCGAGTACGGCACCGCGCTGCGCCGCGACATCGCCGCCGCGATCCGCCGGCACCGCCCCGAGCTGGTCGTCACCCTCAACCACCGGGACACCTGGGGCGGCGTCGCCTGGAACACCCCGGACCACGTCGCCGTCGGCCGTGCCACGCTCGACGCGGCGGCCGACGCGGGCAACCGGTGGATCTTCCCGGAGCTGACCGAACAGGGCCTCGAACCGTGGAACGGCGTGCGGTGGGTCGCGGTCGCCGGTTCCTCCTCGCCCACCCACGCCGTGGACGCCGCCCCGGGCTTCGAGCGCGCGGTGCGCTCGCTGCTGGAGCACCGCACGTACATCGAGGTGCTGACCGACCAGGACCCGGAGACGTACGTGCGCGGCTTCCTCACCGGCTTCACGCGGGCCGCCGGGGAGCGGTTCGGCGGAAGGCCTGCGGTGACCTTCGAACTCTTCGGACGGTAACGGCGTGACGACGGGGGAGCGGGGCGTGCGGGGGGAGCAGGACGTGTACGGGGAACAGGACGTGCGGCGACAGCAGCGGCTGGCGGAGCGCTTCGAGGAGCACCGCGGGCAGCTCAAGGCGGTGGCCTACCGGATGCTCGGCTCCCTGGCCGAGGCCGAGGACGCCGTGCAGGAGGCCTGGCTGCGCCTGGACCGCTCGGGCGGGGAGGGCGTCGACAACCTCGGCGCCTGGCTGACCACCGTGACCGGCCGGATCTGCCTGGACCTGCTGCGCTCGCGCACCGCGCGCCGCGAGGAGCCGATGACCGAGGGCTTCGACACCTTCGTGCCGGACCCCGTGGTGAGTGCCCTGCCCCGGACCGACCCGGAGCAGGAGGCCCTGCACACCGACTCGGTGGGCATCGCCCTGCTGGTGGTCCTGGAGACCCTGGAACCGGCCGAGCGGCTGGCGTTCGTCCTGCACGACATGTTCGCCGTGCCCTTCGACGACATCGCCCCGGTCGTCGAGCGCAGCCCGGCCGCGACCAGACAGCTCGCCAGCCGGGCCCGGCGCCGGGTGCGGGAGGCGACCCCCGTCGCCGATCCGGACCTCGGCCGCCAGCGCCAAGCGGTCGAGGCGTTCCTGGCCGCGAGCCGCGCCGGTGACTTCGAGGCCCTGGTGGCCGTCCTCCACCCGGACGTGGTGCTGCGGGCCGACGCCGGCGCCCTCGCCCGGGGCGTGGCGGCGTCGAAGGTGGTGCGGGGAGCGCGGACGGTCGCCACCGGGGCGTTCCACTTCCGCCATCTGGCAGGGCTCGCCCGCGTCGTCCTGGTCAACGGCGCGGTCGGCACCGTCGCCGTCTCCGAGGGACGGCCGCGGTCGGTCACCTGCGTCACCGTGGCCGACGGCCTCATCACGGGTCTGTACATCCTGTCCGACCCGGAGCGGCTGGCCCGCCTCGACCTGTCCGCGCTGGGAACCTGACCGCGTGCGGGACCGCCCTCGGTCCCGCACGCCGGGGCCCGTATCCTCGACGCCATGCGAGAACACACGGCGGGCCGGACGGACCTCCCGGCCCCCGAGGACCTGCGCGGCGACTGCGGTAGCTGCTTCGGCCTGTGCTGCGTGGCCCTGCCGTTCGCCCGCTCGGCGGACTTCGCGCTGGACAAGGACGCCGGCACGCCCTGCGCCAACCTGCGCACCGACCACCGGTGCGGCATCCACACGACGCTGCGGGAACGCGGTTTCCCCGGCTGCACGGTCTACGACTGCTTCGGCGCCGGGCAGCGGGTCTCCCAGGTCACCTTCGGCGGCGAGGACTGGCGCGGCGGTCCGCCGGAGCACGGGCGCCGCATGTTCGAGGTGTTTCCGGTCGTCCGCCACCTGCACGAGCTGCTCCGGTACCTGACCGAGGCACTGACGCTGCCCGCTGCCCACCCGGTCCACGCCGACCTGCGCCGGGCCCTCGACGAGACCGAACGCCTCGCCGGGGGCACCCCCGGGGAACTGGCCGCCCTCGACGTGGGGCCGCACCGGCAGCACGTCAACGCGCTCCTGCTGCGCACCAGCGAGCTGGTCCGGTCGGGCACCCGCGGCCGGAAGAAGAACCGCCGCAACGCCGACCTGATGGGTGCCCGCCTGAAGGGCGCCGACCTCGCGGGCGCCGATCTGCGCGGGGCCTGCCTCATCGCCGCGGACCTCACCGGTGCCGACCTGCGGGGCGCCGACCTGATCGGTGCCGACCTGCGCGACGCCGACCTGACCGACGCGGACCTGACGGGCGCCCTCTTCCTGACCCAGCTCCAGGTCAACGCGGCCCGGGGCGGCCCCGGCACCGGGCTGCCGGACTCAGTCACCCGCCCGGTGCACTGGACAGCGGGGCGCTGACAGGCCGTCCCGGTCGCCTTCCTGCCGTGTCTCCCCGGCGTCGGCCGCCGGCCCCGGGTCCGACGGCGGCGGGGTCCGCCGGTCCAGGTGGAGACGCAGTCCCTGGGGCATCAGGGTCAGCCGCTCGGTCACCCGCAGCCGGTAGCCGGGGTCCGGCCGCAGTTCGTAGCGGCGCAGGAGCAGCCCGAGGACGAGGGTGGCCTCGTGCAGCGCGAACTGCCGTCCGATGCACGCCCGTGCCCCCGTCCCGAACGGCTTGTAGGTGTGCGGGGCGCGCGACCGCACGGCCTTCGCCTCGAAGCGGTCCGGGTCGAACCGCTCCGCGTCCGGCCCCCAGACCCGCGGATCGCGGTGCAGCATGCCGGTGAGCACCAGCGCCCAGGCCCCGCGCCGCATCGGATGCGTGCCACCGAGCACCGTGTCCTGCCGCGCCTCCCGCGCGAAGGCGGGCGCGGTCGGCCACAGCCGCAGCGACTCGTCGAGCACCCGGCGCACGTAGCGCAGCTTGGCCACCTGGTCGTAGCCGGGCCGCTCGGTCCCGCCCCACACGCGGTCCACCTCGGCGCGCGCCCGGGCCGCGACCTCGGGGTGCTGGGCGAGGTAGTGCAGGGCGAAGGAGAGCGCGCCGGAGGTGGTCTCGTGCCCGGCGACCAGGAAGGTGATGACCTGCCGGCGCACGTTCTGCGCCGACAGCCGCTCACCGGTCTCCGGGTGGGCCGTCTCCAGCATCCGGTCGAGCAGGTCGCCGTCACCGCCCGCACCGCCGGCCGCCCTGCGGTCCCGTACGAGGTCGTCGACCGTGCGGTTGAGGTGGGCGATGTCGGCGGCGTTGCGGCGGGTCGCGTCGCGCAGCAGCCACGGGGCGAGCGGCGCGGGCACCGTGTTGAGGCGCTGCGCGTAGCCGAGCGTGCCCACCATCGCGGTGACGAACGGGTGGGGGCGGGAGCGTTCGAAGGAGCCGAAGTCGTGTCCGAAACCGGTGCGCGCGATGGTCTCCAGCGTCAGCTTGGTCATGTCACCGGGCACGTCCACCGCCCGCCCGGACGCCTCGGCCAGGTCCCAGTGGCCGGTGAGCCGCGCGGCGACGTCCAGCATCATCACGTGGTACCCGGCCATGGCCTCGCGGCTGAACCCGGGCGCCAGCACGTCGTGGGCGAGCTGCCAGTTGGGCTCGTGGTTGTACGCCGTGAACAGCCCGTCCCCGGCGACCGGGCGCAGGTTGGCCACCCCCAGGCCCACGTGCTTGGCGAACCGCGTCTCGTCCGCCAGGTCGGCGGCGAGCGACCCGCCCCACACGAACACGAACTCCTTGCCGAAGGCCCGCCGCCTGAATATCGGCCCCAGCCTGCGTGCGTAGCGCAGGGAGTCCTGCATGGGGGTGCGCCTGCTCGCCCCCACCACGTCTCCGAGCAGGGGCAGCCGGTACGGGGGGTGCGGGATGCGGTGCAGGTCGGGCCAGCCCTGCTCGGCGCTGCGGAAACCCTTGGGCAGTCCGTCCGGGGCCGTTGCCCTCGCAGTCCGGGCCATGACGCGATCTCCCTTGACGCAGCGGCGTGTTGCACGAGCCGGGGCACTCGTGTTGTACATGGATTCAATAACGCGCCCAGTCTCGTCCCGTTGTTGAACCGGCGTCAAGTAAGGTGCGGGCATGGCCGCGAACCAGGGCGCACGCACCCGCCGCCGGCTCGGCACCGCCGAGCGCCGGGAGCAGTTGCTCTCGGTGGGCGCGCGGCTCTTCTCGGACAGTCCCTACGACGAGGTCTGGATCGAGCAGGTCGCCGAGATCGCCGGGGTCTCCCGCGGGCTGCTCTACCACTACTTCCCGAACAAGCGGGACTTCTTCGCCGCGGTCGTCGAGCGGGAGAGCGAGCGCATGCTGCGCATGACGGCGGCCGTGCCCGGCGTCCCGGTCCGCGAGCAGCTCACCGCGGGTCTCGACGCGTACCTGGAGTACGTCCGGGCCCACGCGCACGGCTACCGCGCCTTCCACCGCGCCGACGCGACCGGCGACCAGGCGGTGCGCCGCGTGTACCGGAAGGCGCTCGCGGCGCAGGAGCGGCAGATCCTCGCGGCCCTGGCCGCCGACCCGGAGTTCGGTCCGGCCTTCGGGGAACGCGCTGACGTGCGGCTGGCGGTGCGCGGCTGGCTGGCCTTCACCACCGCGGTCTGCCTGGAGTGGCTGCGGGACCCGGAGCCCGCCCACGAGCAGGTCCGCGACCTGTGCGCACGGGCGCTGCTGGGGGCCATCGCGCGCTGAGGACGCGCCTGCGGACCACGCGTTGTGGTTGGCGCGCTCCCCGGACTCCGATAGGTTAGGTGAGCCTTACCTAATGAATGCCCGAACGGAGGTTGGGATGGGTGACAGCCACGCCTGGACGGCCGCGCCTGCCGCGGCGGAACAGGCCCGGTCCGTGCTCGCCGCCGCCTGGTCCTGCGCGGTGACCGCGGAGAGCGGCCGTGAGGAGTTCGTCGGCGCGCACACCGTCGCCGACGACGGCCGGGTGCTCCTGCACGTGCCCGGGGACAGCGCCCTGCTCGCCACGGTCGTGTGCGCGCCCCGCGGGGAGCCGTCCGCCGTGCTGGAGTTCGCCGACGTGGCGCCCGTCCCGGTACGGGGCCGGATCAGGGCCCGGCTCTGGCTCGCCGGATGGATGGCCGTGGAGGACGGGCACCTGGCCTTCCGGCCCACCCGCGTGGTGCTGCGGCGGCCGTCCGGGGCCGTGGTGGTCGACGTCGACGAGTTCACCGCCGCCGCGCCCGATCCGCTGGCCCTGGCCGAGGCGCGGCTGCTGACCCACCTCGCCGACTGCCACGACGACGCCGTCCAGCGGCTGACCCGGCTCGTGGACCCGGACAGCCTGCACGGAACGGTCCGGGTGCGGCCGCTCGCCGTGGACCGGCACGGACTGACCCTGCGCATCGAACGCGTCCGCGACCACGGCGACGTACGCCTGCCCTTCCACGCGCCCGCCGACGAGGTCGCCCAGCTCACGGAGCGGGTGCACGTACTCCTCGGGCAGGCGGCCGCCGCCTCCCGTCCCCGGGCCCTGCAGCGGCAGCGCGCGGAGGGCGACGGGTGAGGCGAACGGCTCTCCCCGACGCAGCGTCTTCCCCGCCGCGACCTTCCCCGACGCGACGCCTTCGCCGGCCTGCCCGCTGTGCCGCTACCAGTCCCCGTCCCGCACCGGTTGGCCCGGGGCGTCCTTGAGGGGCTGGACCTGGTGGGGCGCGGGCGGCTGCCACGGCTCGTGGTCGTCGCCGATCCAGTCCCCGACCGGCTTGACGTCCTGGAGCGGCTCGGCGGGGGCGAGGTCGTGGGCGTCCTGGTCGTAGTAGTCGTACCAGGGCAGACCGGCCCGGGTGTACGCGGCCCGGTCCACCGGGGAGGGCGGCGGTGCCTCGCCGGTGATGCGGCGCCACTGCGGCGGCGTCACCAGGTGCACGAAGACCCGGCCGGCCGGCTGCTCCGCCCAGTCCGTCAGCGGCCGTTCGTCGCGGTAGACCTCCTGGCGCATCGAGCCGCCGGCGCCGAGCCCCATCGCCGGCGCGGACCGGCGCCTCACCGCCCCGCCGTAGCCCGGAGCCGCACCCGGGGCGGCGGGGGCCGACGCGGGCGCCGGGGCTCCGAGGGCCCCGGCCGAGAGGGCTCCCCGGCGTGCCGGCCGACTGCGGCGCCGCTCCTCCTCGCGCCAGCGCCGCAACGCGGGGGCGCTCAGGGTGAACGCCTGCAACTGGACGCCTCCCCAGACCTCCTCACCGGTGACCTGGCCCTCGACGGTCGCACCCATGCCGAGCGGCACCGCCACGAACTGACGGACCGTGCCCGTCCCGGAGTTGATGCCGTCCAGCCAGGGCTGGCGGGGCAGGACCACGTAGTTCTGCGGATCGCGCGACAGCCGGTCGCTCCACGGCCTGCCCGAGACCGCGCACACCTTGCCCGCCCCCACCTGGAGGGCGGCGGGCTCCCTCGTGCCCGCGAAACTCAGCCACATGGCCTCACGCAGGTACACCGGCAGCATCACGCCGCCGCGCGCCCGCCACTGCTCGGGCACGGTGTCGGGGTAGTCGGTGACCCGGCGGAGCGGGAACTCGCCGAGCCCCGGCGGCAGCGGATGCGTCCCCGTCTCGGGCAGCCGCAGGGTGCGGACGAAACTCACCGTCGCACCGCCCGGCAACGACAGCCGGTTCCCGTCGATCCGCACACTGGTGTCGGTCATCCGAACGCCCCCTCATCCGCCGTGAACTCTTCCTCGTCCCTCAGGAGGAACGCCGGCCGGCGGTGCCGCGGTTCCGCCGGCGCAGCGCGGCCCGTGCCCGGTCCCGCAGCCGGGTCAGCCGCGGCATGCGTTCGCGCTGCTCGCGCGTGTGGCGGTCCAGTTCCTCCAGGAGCCGGCGGGAGCGGTGCTCGGTGTCCATCTCGTCGATGATCCGGTTCACCTCGGCGAGCACCGCGCCCCGCAACTGCCACTGCCTCGCGTCCCGCCGGACCTCGTCCAGCAGCAGGTCGGCCAGCCGGTCCCGGGTGGCGGCGGCCTGGCGCAGCTCGGCGGCCAGCCGTTCCTCCGCGGACTCGGCGTTCTCGCTCACGCTGCTGGTGACCAGCACCGAGAAGCTCACCACGGCGTCGGCGATCTCGGACAGGAGCTGCTGGACGGCGGCCCCCGTCTCCGGCGCGAACAGGGGCTCCGGCTCCCGCTCCTTGGCCAGGTCGGTGAAGCTGCGCGCGAGGACCCGCATGACCACCGTGCAGATCTCCAGGGTGTCCAGGCCGGTGCGCAGTACGACCCGGTGCAGCAGCCCCTCGCGCACCCGGGGGTTGAGCCGCAGGCTGTCCTCGGCCTGGCGCAGGTCCTCGTCCACCTCGCCGATGTCGTGGTCGAGCCGGCGTGCCTCGTGCAGCCGGGCCGCCGCCTCGTGGAACGGTGTGCTGCCGGCGGCCTCCTCGCCCATGCGCAGCATCAGTTGGCGCACCTGCCGGGCCAGCCCCACGACGGACTCGCCGGCCTGCTCCACCCACACCGGGGGCGCGAGGATCAGGTTGAAGACGAGGCCGACGATCGCCCCGATCAGCGTCTCCACCACCCGTGCCCACGCCAGGCTCCCGTGCGAGGTCACGCCGAGCACGAGCATCGCGCTGATCGCCACCTCGGCGGTGAACTCCTCGGCGCGCACCAGGTGCCCGACGCCCAGCGCCGCCACGATGATCAGCGCCAGGCTCCACCAGCTCAGTCCCACGAGCTGGCTGAAGGCGATGGCGACCAGGACACCGGCGACCACCGCGTTGACCCGGCGGAAGCTCATCTTCAGCGTGGCGTACAGGGTGACCTGGACGACCAGCAGGGCGGTCAGGGGCGCGGTGAGCGGCGCCGCCGACTTGTCGGGGGTCAGCCGGACCGCGATGACGTAGGCGATCGAAGCCGCGGCGGCGGAGCGCAGGGCCTGCACGACCACCGGGTCCTTCAGCCACTTCACCCGACGCAGAGCCGTCCTCGCGGCCTCAAGCACATCCCGCATCCTCGGGCTGTTCCCTTCCGCAGGCGCCTCGAACGTGTCCGATCAGGACGGTAGCCGGAGGCGGGCGGCCGGGCCCCCTCTCACGCGCCGGGCGCCGCCGGACGGGTCAGCCGGTCACCTTGGCGACGAACGCGGACAGATTGCCCAGCGTACGGGCGATCTGCTGCTCCAGGGTGAGGCTCTCCTCGAACCGCCCGCCGCTCTCCGGCACCTTCTTGCCCCGCAGGTAGAGGGAGCAGGCGAGATCGGTGCACATGTACAGGCCGACCGAGTTGCCCTCGCGGCCGGCCGCCCCCGCCCTGCGCGCCGTCATCAGGGACACGCCGCCCCGGGGATGGGTGGTCAGGCACAGTCCGCACATGCTGCGCTGGAAGAAGCCGCCCCGGGACTGCTGGAACCGCAGCGCCACACCGGTGGGGCGGCCCTCGTGCTCGACGACCAGGTAACTGCGGTCGGGCGCCCCGGGATCCCGCCAGCCGAGGAAGTCGAGGTCGTCCCACGGCCGCTGGTCGAGGTCGCGGGGCACGGTCAGGCGCTTGGCCTCGCCCTTGGAGCAGTTGATGAACGAGGCGCGGACGGTGCGCTCGTCGAGTGCTCTCATGGGAGCCTCTCCTTGGTTCGAATACGTGTCCCAGGCATCGCCTAGGGGCTCTAGGTTTACGCCTAGCGTAAATAGCCCGGGGGGCGGGTCGCCAGCGAATTTCGGGGGAGTGTGCACCGCGCCGAGGTTTCCCCGGTCGCGGAGGAGGTACCCGTCGCCGCTCCGACGGCCGCCGGAAGACTGGCGGGCGGCCTCGGGCGAACGGAGAACCACGGGAAGGAGCGCGCCGTGTCCGACCACCGCCACGAAGGGCCGGGGGAGAACGGTGCCCCCGTTCCGCGCGACATGCCGGACCAGCAGGCCGGGGACCACGAGGACCCGTGGGAGGCCGCCTCGCCCACCCGCGAGCAGCGCGAGGGCCGTCAGGGCCCGGCGACGGACGGGCCCGAGGACGACGAGGAGGCCGCCGGCGACGCGGAGACCGGGCCCGCGGCCGACGTGCCCGACACCGACGAGGCGGGCACGGGCCGACGCGGCGCACCGCACTCCGGTGCCGTCCACCCCGAGCACCCGGTGCCCGACGAGTCCTCCGGCTGAACGGGGCGCTGAACGAGGCGGTCGCTGGAGCCGCCCGCACGAGGACGAACGGATCGGAACGGCCTCCCGGCCGTCGCCCGGACCGGCCCCGCCCCGGACGGGCCTTCCGGCCCTCGCCCGGATGGGCCTATCCGGCCCTCGCCCGGTCCCGCCTCCCGGACCGGCTTCCGGGCCCCGCCCCGGACGGGCCTTCCCGCCCTTGCCCCGTCCGGCCTCCCGGACGGGCCTCCCGGCCCTTGCCCGGACGGGTCTCCCGGCCCTTGCCCGGACGAGTCTCCCGGCCATCGCTCGGACCGGCCCCGCCCGGACCGGTCTCCCGGCCGTCGCCCGGACCGGCCCCGCCCGGACCGGTCTCCCGTACCGGCGCAGCCCCCAGGGGCGGCGCAGGCCCGTAGTGCGCAGGGGCGGTGTGGGTCCGAGGAGGGGACCCGTCCTCAGCCGGCCTTCCGCCCGCGCATCGGCTCCGTGTCCGCCCCCGCGCCCTGCCGCAGCCCCCGCAGGAACTCCTCCAGCACCTCGGGCGCCGTACGCGTCGCGCGCCAGCCCAGTTCCACCCGCGCCCGCGTGCAGTCCATGAGCGGCAGCCGCAGGACCGCGTCGAACAGGTGCGGCGAGGCGGGCAGCAGCCGCAGCCCCCACGCGGCGGCGATCGCCGAGCGGGCCGCGGTGCGCGGCAGCCGCACGGGACGCCCCCCGGTCAGCTCACCCAGCAGCCCGGCGTCCACCGGAGGGTCGGCCGCGAGGTTGAACGCGCCCCGGGCGTCCTCGGAGCGGGCCGCGAGCCGGTAGGCGTGCGCCGCGTCGTCGGTGTGCAGCACCTGCACGCGCAGACCGGGGATGTCCGGCAGGAACGGCAGCAGCTCCGGACGCGCCGCCGGACCTGGCAGGAACCGGCCGCCGAAGATCCGGCGCTGCTCACTGGCCGACTCCCGCTTGAAGAGGAAGGCGGGCCGCATCCGCACCACCCGGATCCCCGGGTGGTCGCGTTCGAAGGTGTCCAGGGTTCGTTCCAGATAGGCCTTCTCCCGGCAGTACGCGGCGTCCGGCCAGCCGTGCGTCGGCCACGACTCGTCCACGGCGTGGTTCTTGGGCCCCGGGGAGTACGCGCCGACCGACGAGGCGTGCGCCAGCGCCGGCACCCCGGCCGCGGCCACCGCCTCGAAGACCCGCAGGGAACCGAGCACGTTCGTGCGCCAGGTCGTCGCCGGATCGTGCGTCGGCTGGAAGGCCCAGGCCAGATGGATCACGGCGTCGGCACCGGCGAAGTGCCCGGTCAGATCGGTCTGCTCCGAGGAGAGGTCGACCGCCGCCCACTCCGTCTTCGCGGGCGACCATCCGGGGACCCGCCGGGCCAGCCCCAGGACGGACCCCACCTCCGGGTCCTCGGAGAGGAGCCGCACCACGCTGGTGCCCACGTTGCCCGTGGCGCCCGTGACGACGATCCTGCTGCCCGTTGCGCTGCTCACCCTGTGCTCCTCTCGGCCGCCCGGCCCGTACGGGGAGCACCGGGTACCCGTACCGGGGGAAGGGCACGCGCGCGGGAAGCCGGGCGGCGGAAAGAGGAGGGTGCGCAAAGGGGAAGCCCCGACCGCGACGGGGGAATCACGGCCGGGGCGGCTCTTGCGGATACGGATGGCGGTCGCCTCTCGGCGAAAGGCTCCACAGGGCTTCAGCCGAACGATCGTCCCTGTGGGCAATAGGTGAGGCCCGGGGACACTGTCCCATCCGTACCCACGGTCTGTTCAACGGAGAA
Organism: Streptomyces sp. NRRL F-5650; assembly: GCF_000721365.1. Lineage (NCBI taxonomy): Bacteria > Bacillati > Actinomycetota > Actinomycetes > Kitasatosporales > Streptomycetaceae > Streptomyces > Streptomyces sp. NRRL F-5650. Next base: position 86,000 of record NZ_JOGV01000035.1, read on the forward strand.
GGGCCTGCCGGTGTTCCACCGTCTGTCGCGGTTTGGGGTGATGTGCGTCACTGCTCGTGCGGGCCGGCCGACCTGTGGGGCTCCGGCACGATCTCGGCCCACAGGTTCTCCGCCTGCAGGAGCAGTGTGCCGAGGACCGCGGTCCTCGCGGCCTCCCGCCCGGCGTGTTCCCGCAGCCCTTCCTGCAACCGGCCGTGCAGTTCCTCCATCGTCTCCTCGGTGGCCGCCTCCGTGCCGCCGTCGGCCCGCTCGCCCACCAGCCGGCGCGCCTCGGCGTGGCAGGCGTCGCCGATCAGCCCCAGCAGGCGCGCGTACAGGTCCACGACCGGTCCCTGGGGCGGTGCGGGTGTCCGGTGCTCGTCGGCGGCCACGGCCAGCGTCCGGGTCAGCGCGCCGACGTTCGCGGTGACGCGGCTCCACCGCCGGTCCTCGTCCTCCGGCGGTGCCGCCGTCGGGCCGCGGCGCAGCAGGCGCAGCGGGCCCGAGGTCAGCCGCAGGCTCTCCCGGCTCCACGACCGGGCCGAGTGCAACGCCTCCAGCCGCCGTTCGAGCCGTGCGGCGCCGTCGGACCAGCCGGCCGCGGTCTGCGCGTCCCACTGGTCCTCCCGCAGGCCGTCGGCGACGGTGCACAGCAGGTCACCCGCCTCCCGGGCCAGCGCCGCGAGGTTCTCCCGTACGTCTCTCAGGTGGATCGGCGGCAGCACCAGCGCGTTGACGGCCACGCCGACGACCGCGCCCAGCGCCGCCTGCCCCACCCGGTGGCCGACCGCGGCGGCGGACACCGGCGTGCCGGAGGCCAGGACGAACACCGCCGTGGTGGCCGCGTAGATGCCCTGCCGGCCGAAGCGGGACCAGTTCGCCACCAGCATCAGCACCGGCAGGGACAGCGCCAGCGCACCCGTGTTGTCGTCGGTGATCGCCTGGGCCGCCGACGCCACCAGCGCGCCGAGGCAGATCGCCGTGAACTGCTGGCCGGCCTGGCGCACCGAGCTGTAGACGGTGGCCTGCACCAGGACCAGCGCCACCCAGGGCGCCATCAGCGCCATCGGGTCGCCCAGCCAGACCCCCGCCACGGCCCAGGCGATCAGCGCCGCGCCCGCGGCCTTCAGCGACTGCGTGACCAGGTCGCGTTCGCGTCCCGGCCCCCGCCAGGCGGCCCGGGCGGCCCGTCCGACGGCACACGCCTCCCACCACACGGCGGCCAGGGGCCGCCTGCCCCGGAGCGTTTCCCGGAAACCGTGGAACACAGCGGTCATGCGGTGCCGGCCGTCCGCGACAGGAACGCATGGTTCACGCGAACGGGCTCCCGTCCAGCGAGGCCAGCAGGTCGGCCGGGTCGGCGTACACCTCCCGGGCGCCCGCCTCCTCCAGGTCGGCGCGGGGCAGACCGCCGCACAACACGCCCACGCAGCGCACCCCGGCCCGGCTGCCCGCGCGCATGTCCCACACGGTGTCGCCGACGAACACGGCCCGTTCGGCCGGCACCCCGGCCAGTTCCAGGGCGTGCTCGACCGGCTCCGGGGCCGGTTTGCCCGCCTGCACGTCGTCGGCGCCGGCGGTGGCGGAGATGGCGTCGTCCGCGTCGATCGCCCGCCGCAGCGCGCCCAGCTCCGAGCCGCCCGCGGAGGTGGCGAGGACCACCGTCCAGCCGTCACGGGCGAGCCGGCGCAGCAGGTCCCCGGCGCCCGGCAGCGCGGGCAGCCGGTCGAAGTACTGGCCGTACAGCGCCTTGTGGGCGGCGCTCAGCGCGGCGTCCCGGCCGGTGTCCCGGTCCTCGCCCAGCAGGTGGGCGATCAGGTCGGTGGAGGCGAGCCCCACCGCCCGGTGGACCGCGTGCATCGGCACCTGGTGGCCCGCCTGCCGCAACGCCTCCCACCAGGTGGTCACATGCAGGTGATTGGTGTCGACGAGAGTCCCGTCGACGTCGAACACGGCCGCCCGTCGCATGCACTGTCCTTTCCCGTCCGTGGAGCCCGGCTCGGGACCGGGTACCACGTCAGCGCCGCCCCACTCCGGCCGGCGTGCGGCCCTCGCGCGTCCAGGCCAGCAGCTCGTCCAGGGACCACGTGGTGACCACGCGCTCCGGCGGCACCCCGCACTCCTCGGCCCGCGCGCAGCCGTGGATCTGCCAGTCGAGCTGACCGGGCGCGTGCGCGTCGGTGTCGATCGCGAGCAGCACCCCGGCCGCCACCGCCCGGCGCAGCAGCCGCCGGGGCGGGTCGAGCCGCTCCGGACGGCTGTTGATCTCCACGGCCGTACCGGACTCCGCGCAGGCGGCGAACACCTCGTCCGCGTCGAACTCCGACTCCGGCCGTCCCCGCCCGGTCAGCAGCCGGCCGGTGCAGTGCCCGAGGACGTCGGCGTGCGGGTCGCGGACGGCGGTCACCATGCGGCGGGTCATCGAGCGGGCGTCCATGCGCAGCTTGGAGTGCACGGACACGACCACCACGTCGAGCCGCTCCAGCAGCTCCGGCTCCTGGTCCAGCGAGCCGTCCTCGAGGATGTCGCACTCGATGCCGGTCAGCAGGCGGAAGGGGGCCCAGGTCTCGTTGAGCTCCGCCACCAGGTCGAGCTGCTCGCGCAGCCGCGCGGGGGAAAGCCCGCGGGCCACCGTCAGCCGCGGCGAGTGGTCGGTCAGGGCCGCCCACTCGTGCCCGAGGGCCGCGGCCGTCCGGCCCATCTCCTCGACCGGGCTGCCGCCGTCGGACCAGTCCGAGTGCAGGTGGCAGTCGCCGCGCAGCAGCGCCCGCAGCCCCTCGCCGCCCCGGGTGAGCGGGGTGTCCGCCTCGTCCTGCAGTTTCGCCAGGTAGCCGGGCACCTGCCCGGCCAGCGCCTCGCGCGCCACCTGCGCGGTCTTGGGCCCGACGCCCTTGAGCGACTCCAACGACCCGGCCCGCTCGCGCAGCTCGGCGGCCGGGAGCCCGCCGAGCACGCCCGCCGCGGTGCGGAAGGCGCGGACGCGGTACGTCGGTGCCTGGGCCCGCTCCAGGAGGAACGCGATCCGCTCCAGCGCCTCGACGGGGTCCATCGCCGCCTCCTCGTCCCACCTCGGCCGGCCCTCCCGCCGGCCTCCACCGGCATGTCCAGGGTTCCCCAGGGCGCCGGGACCCGCACCACGAACGCGGGACCTCGCACCCGGCGCGCTCGGCCCTGCCGGGTTCCTCGCTTCCACGGATTCCGGCCTACCCTCGATGCATGACCGAGATCGACAGCCCGTACATCGGCAATCCGCGGATCCTCGTCTTCGGGGTGCAGGCAGGTCCGCCCCCGTTCCGGATCGTGGAGATCGACGGCGAGGTGGTCGGCGAGGCCAGGAGCGTCGTCGACGTGCTGGAGGCCGCCGCCGCCTACGGCATCACCGTCCAGGACCTGGACGACCCGGCCGTCGTCCGCTGGGTGGGCGGCGACAAGTTCACCTGGAATCCGCACTAGTCACCCGGGCCTCGCACTGGTCACCCGGACCCCGCACCAGGAAGGCGCCGGGCCGCCCCGCAGGTGGTGCGCGGGTGTCCGCGCCGCCGTGGCACCGGACGTCCCGGTCTCAGGTGCGGGCCCGCCGCGCGTGCACCGCGCGGCTCATCCGCCGGCCGAGGAGCAGGTAACCGGCCAGTGCACCAGTCGTGTTGAGGATGACGTCGTCGACGTCGAAGGCCCGCCCGGTGACCAGAGCGCCCTGCGCCAACTCCACCAGCAGCATCACGGCCGCCGTCAGCAGCAGCACGCGCAGCACACCGCGCGTGCGCGGGGCGACGACCGGGACCAGCACGCCGAACGGCACGCCCAGCAGGATGTTCCCGCCGATCTGCTTGACGGCGTCGCGCAGCGCGGGCTGGTCGAGATAGGCCCTCAGGGAGCGCCCGGGGTGCAGGTTGCTGTGTACGAGGGTCTCGGACGCGGGGGAGGGGTGCAGGGTCAGCCGCGCCAGCACCACCGCGAACGCCACCATGAAGACGAAGGCGCACGCCGTCGCCAGCAGCCGCAACGGCAGGGCGAGTGCGTGCCGTTCGCGGGTCCCGGTCCCGGTTCCGGTCTCCCGCGTCTTGGCGGCGCGGGGGCGCGGCCACATACGCAGTCCTGAGGCGGCACGAACCATGTCGGTCCTCCAGTCGTCAACTTCCCCGCGTGGTAGCGCGGTTACCCGCCGAACCGCCGAGGATGCCCGGCGCGCGGCACAGCGTGCCCGCGCACCCGTCCCGGCCCGCTGTGCGGTGCTCCCGCGCCCGGATTCCGCTCGCCCGGCCGGGGCACTCCGGCCGGTGGTGACACCGCGCGCCGCCGTCGGCCGCCCCTCGCGCGGTGCTTGGATGGCGGCCGGACCGGAAGGAACCGCAATGAAAGCGGCATGCCGGGAATGCGGGACGTGAGGCACCGGACTGCCCGGCCGTGAAAGCCCGTCAAGCCCGTTGAGCCAGTCAAGCCCGCGAAGGGCCGTGGAGGTGGCGTGTGAAGGGCCGTAGGACACTCCTCGCCCTGGTCGAGGTGGCCGCGTGGTGGGTCCCGCTCGCGGCGCTGTGGCTGGTCCTCATCAGTGGCGTCGACCCTCTGGAACTCGCCGTGGGCGCCGGGGCGTCGGCGCTGACGGCGTTCGTGGCGCGTGGCGCGCGGCGGGCGGTGAGCGGGCGGTGAACGGCTGGATCCTCGCCGCCGTCCTCGTCCTGGCCGGCGGAGTCGGCGCCACCCTGTGGGGGGTGACGACCGGGCCCCTGCGCCGCCGTGCCACCGCCCAGAACCTCTGCACCGCCCTGGCCTGTCCGGCCCTCCTGCTGCTCGCCCAGGGTTACGGCCGTCCCGCCTACGTCGACCTCGCCCTGGTGCTCGCCGTTCTCGGGCCGGTCGGCACCCTCGTCTTCGCCCGGCTGCTCGCCGACGAACTGGCCGACGACCCGCCGCACGCCGGCGGCCCCACCTGGACGGCCGCGGCCCTCGGCGCCGCGGTCGTGGTGGCGGTCGCCGTGGCCACCGGGCCGGGCAGGGCCCTGGTCAAGCTGCTGGTGATCGGGGTGCTGCTGGTCGGCGGCAACCTGATCGCCTCCCGGGCGCTCGCCGGCGGCATGCAGGAGGGCCGCGGTGACTGAGACCGTGATCGTCGTCGCGCTGCTGCTGGTCGCCGCGTCCGCCACGGCGGCGGTGGCCGTCCGCGACCCCGTGCGCCAGTCCCTGGTCCTCGCCGTCCTCGGTGTCGTGCTCGCCGTGCTCTTCACCGTGCTCCAGGCGCCCGACGTGGGCCTGTCGCAACTGGCGGTGGGCTCCCCCCTGACGCCCCTGTTGCTGCTGCTGACGGTCCGCAAGGTGAAGCGGCGCGGCCGGCGCCCCGAGCGCGGGCGGAGCGGAGGAAGAGGGGGAGGAGGGCCGTGAGCTCACGCGTGCGACGGTGGCTGGTGGCCCTGGGCGGTGCCGGACTCGCCGCTCTGCTCGCGGCCGCCTGCCTGCGGCTGCCCGGCTTCGGCGGCGACCGGCACCCCTACGGCGACCGGGCCGTAGGGGCGGCCCTGAGCCGGCACACGGCCAACACCGTCTCCTCCGTCACCTTCGACCAGCGGGGCTTCGACACGCTCGGCGAGATGAGCATCCTGTTCGCGGCGGTCCTCGGCAGCGTGGTCCTGCTGCGCCAGACCCGCGACGAGCACCGGGCCCGCCCGGAACCCGCCGCCGTCTCCCGGCCCGTGCGGCGCTACGCCCTGCTCGTCCTGCCCGTGGCCCTGCTGACCGGCCTGTACGTCATCGCCCACGGCCAGGTCAGCCCCGGCGGCGGTTTCCAGGGCGGCGTCGTCGCCGCCACGGCCCTGCACCTGCTCTACCTGGGCGCCGACTACCGGGCCCTCGAACGCCTGCGGCCCCTCGCCCCCTACGAGGCGGCCGACGCGCTCGCCGCCTCCTCCTACCTCGTCACCGGCCTCGCCGCCCTGCTCGCGGGCTCCGCCTTCCTCGCCAACACCCTGCTGCCGTACGGCACGTTCAACACACTCGCCTCCGCGGGCACCGTCCCGCTGCTGAACGCCGCGATCGGCATGGAGGTGGCCTGCGCGGTCGTCGTGCTGCTCGCGGGGTTCCTGGACCAGGCCGTGGAGATCGTGGACGAGGGCGAGAACGACGGGAGCGGCAGGACCGGCGGGACCGCCGCGAACGACGGAAACGCCGCGAACGACGGAAACGCCGCGAACGACGGAATCGCCGCGGACGGCGGGGACCACGACGACTCCGGCAAGCGCGGGAAGTGAGAGCCCCATGACCGCCCTGACACACGTACTGCCCTACCTGGTGGCCGTCTGGGTCTTCCTGGCCGGCTGCTACGGCCTGGCCACCAGCCGCGACCTCATCCACGCCGTCGGCTGTCTGTCCGTGTGCCAGGCCGCCACCTACGTCCTGCTGCTCGCCGTCGGCTACCGCGAGGCGGGCACCGCGCCGGTCTTCTCCGACGTCACGCCGGGCTCCCGGCCGGTGGTGGACCCTGTCGTCCAGGCCCTCGCCCTGACCGACGTCGTCGTCGGCGCCACCGTCACCGCCCTCCTGCTCGCCCTGGTCGTGCAGGTCGCCAAGCGGCACGGCACGGTGGACCCGGACGAACTGAGCGAGCTGCGCGGCTGATGCACCACCTGCTGCCCCTCCTCGTCGCCGTACCGCTGCTCGGTGCCGCCCTGCTCGCCGCCACGGGCCGGCACCTGCCCCGTGCCGTCGCGGACGGCGCCGCCTGCGCGGTCTCGGCCGGCACCGCGGCGCTCGCCCTCCTCCTGCTGACGCACTCCTCGCCGCCGCTGACCGAGTGGGCGGGTGGCTGGGAGCCCGTGGCGGGACACAGCGTCGGCATCGTCCTGACCGGCGACGGCCCCGGCCTCGGCATGGCCGCACTCGTCTGCGTGCTCACCCTCGCCGCCCTCGCCTACTCCCGGCGCTCCCTCGACGAGCCGCCGCACGGCCACGCGGGGGCGTTCCCGGCGCTCGTACTGGTCTTCCAGGCCGGCATGTGCGGCTTCGCGACCGCCGGCGACCTGTTCAACGCCTTCGTCTGGTTCGAGCTGATGAGCGTCGTCGCCTACGCCCTGACCGGGCACCGCGTCGAGGAGGCCAGGGCCGTCCAGGGCGCGCTCGCCTTCGCCGTGGTCAACTCGCTGGGCGCCTACGCCCTGCTGATGGGCATCGCCCTGCTGTACGCCCGCACCGGCGAACTCGCCCTGGCCCGCATCGGCGACGCGCTCGACGCCCACGGGCCGCCCGACGCACTGGTGCTGGCCGGGTTCGTCCTCGTCCTGACCGGGCTGCTGGTCAAGGCGGCGGCGGTGCCCTTCCAGTTCTGGCTGCCGGACGCGCACGCGGTCGCTCCCACCCCGGTGTGCATGCTGTTGTCCGGCGTCATGGTCGAACTGGGCGTCTTCGGCGTCTGGCGCGTCTACGACACCGTCTTCTCCGGCCCCGGCGGACTGCCCGCCGCCGACGCGGAGCGGGTGCTGACGGTGCTGGGCACGGCGACGGCGGTGACCGGCGCGGTGATGTGCTGGCACCAGCGGCACATCAAGCGGCTCCTCGCGTACTCGACGATCGCCCACACCGGCCTGTTCCTGATCGGCCTCGGCACCCTCACCCCCGGGGGCGACGACGGGGTCGCGCTCTACGTCGTCGGGCACGCCGGGGTCAAGGCGGCGCTGTTCGCCTGCGCGGGCATCCTCCTGGACCGCTACGGCAGCGTCGACGAACACGTCCTGCACGGACGCGCCCGCCCCCTGCGCGGCGTCGCCGTGATGGTCGTCGCCGGCGCACTGGGCCTCGCCGGTCTGCCGCCGTTCGGCACGGCACTGGGCAAGTCGGCCGCCGAGGAGGCGGCGGGCGGCCCGTTCACCGTGCTCTACGTCCTGACGAGCGCCGTGACCGCGGCGGCCGTCCTGCGGGTGGCCGCGAGGGTCTTCCTGGGCCTGGGCCCGTCCCCCCGGGAGGCGGGCGGGGAGGGCGCCGACGACGCGTACGAGACCACCGGCTCGGGGGAGGAACCCGAGACCGGGCGGCGACTGGGCCGGATCCCCGACACCATGACCGCGGTCCCGGCGCTCCTGCTCGCCGGGGCCCTCGCCGCCGGTGCCGTCCCCGGCTTCGGCACCGCGGTGGCCCGTGCCGTGAGCGGGGCCACCACCGCCGGGCTGGTCCACACCTCCGTGCGCTGGACGCCCCTGGGCGTCGGCCTGGGCCTGCTCTCCAGTCTCCTGGCCGTGGCCATGGCGGCCGTCGCCGTGGCCCGGCCGGGGCTGCTCGCGGTGCCCGGCCGCACCCTGCCGCTGCGGAGGCTCCAGTCCGGGCACATCGGTGACTACGTGGCGTGGCTGCTGGTGGGCACCACCGTCCTCGGGGCGCTGGCCCTCCCGGCGGTCCTGTCCGGGTGACGGGGCCGTGCCCACGCGGGCCTCAGGTCCCGTACGTCACCCGGACCTCCTCGAAGCCGAGGGACGTCAGCAGGCCACGGAGCATGGCGGTGGTGTTGCTCTCGGCACGCGCCGTCAGCTCACTGTCCTTCGCGGCGTCGCCGATGTGCCGGGCCGCGAGCTTGCGCACGGCCTGCTCGCTGTTCGGGTTGTCCGAGAAGAGGTCGCCGAGCCGGTCGAGCAGGCCGCGCTTCTTGGAGACGGCGTAGGAGCGGTCGGGGTCGAGGGCCGGATCGCCCAGCGCGGCGTGCGGCAGCCGCAGCGTGGCCGACGTCCGGTCCTCGTCGACCCGCACGTCGTCCTCGCCCACCTTCCCGAGGTCGACGTAGGCGTCGACCGTGCCGGCGCCGACGTACAGGGTGCGGGTGCCGCGGATCGCGTCCGGCAGGAACCTGGCGTCCTTCTCCAGGTCCACGACGACCTGGAAGTTGCCGGACGCGGCTTCGTAACGGCTGAGGTCCTGGACGGACTTCAGCAGCGCCGGGCCGGAACGGTCCCGGGTCTCGGAGCCGAAGAAGTCCTTCAGCCCGGGCAGGACACTCAGCCGCAGCCCCGCGAAGAGCACGACGAGCACCAGCACCACGGCGGTGAGCGCCTTCGCCCAGCCGGGCATGCGCCGCGCGGGCCGCTCGGTGGAACGGGTGGGCTTCCTGACGGGAGTCGTCATGGCGACGGCCCTCCTTCCTACTGACCCGGATGCCCGCCATCTCCCGCGCCAGACAGGTGAGTTGACGAGCTGGTCCGGGCTCCAGCACGGGAGGCGGCACATATGAGGCGCGCGGGGACGTACGGCGGCTCAGCGTCCCGGCACGACCGGCCGGTCGGCGGCCGGACGCGAGGACCAGACCGCCTCCCCGCGCGTGACCCCCGGCAGCCGCAGCTCCGCCTCCCGGGCCCGCCGGGCCGGCAGCTCGCCGGTGACGATCCACGCGGGGTCGCCGCCCGCCGTACCGGTGAAGTGCGCGCCCAGCGAGCCCAACAGGGCCGTCACGGCCGCCAGCGCGTCAGCCGGGACCTCCGCCTCGAAGGCCAGGTAGGGCTCGTACAGAACGGTTCCCGCCCGGGCCAGCGCGCGGCGCAGCACGACCGGCGTCAGCCCCCGGAAGTCGGCCGCGGTGCTGAGCACCGAGCTGAAACCCGACCGGATCAGCGTCACCCGGCAGTCGGTGACCGGGGCCCCGGACGGCCCGGCCAGCAGCGTGGTGTGGACCGTCTCCTCGACGGCCTGGTGGAAGGCCCGCGGCAGCGCGCCGAGTTCCGTCTCGTGGGCGAACACCCCGCCCGAACCGCGGGGCCCCGGCTCCACGCGCAGTCCGACCGTCGCGAAGTACCGGGTGTGGTCGAGCCACGGCATCTCCTCCGCCGCCTCACCGGTGCCGGCCGGGCGCTCCAGGAGCCGGACGCGGCCCGGCGTGAACTCCGCCTCGATGCCGAACTCCTCGGCCAGCGTCGCCGCGAGCACCTCCATCTGGACCTCGCCGTACAGCAGCAGCGCGGTGGCACCGGCCGCCGCTGGGCGGGCGTGCAGCAGCGGATCCCGGTCGGCGAGCGCCAGCAGGGCCGCGCGCAGCGGCGCCGCCTGCTCCGGGCGCCGGGCCCGGACCAGCGTCTGCAGGGTCGGCGGCGCGAACTGCGGTGCGCGGTCGGAGGGTTCGCCGAGCCGGTCGCCGACGCGCAGGCCGCCGGGGACGGTGAGCGCGGCGATGTTCCCGGCGGTGAGCGTGGCGTCCCCGCCGACCACGTCGAGGCGGGTCACCCGGCCGCAGACCTCGGTGGTGTGCCCGTCCGACCCGCGCCGCAGGAACGTCAGCCGCCGGCGCGGGCGGACCTCGCCGGCGTACAGCCTCAGGTACGCCCGGTGCTCGCCGCCGGGTCCCGGGCGAACGGCGAACACCGTGCCGCGCGGCTGCCCGGTCCCGGGGGTGGCGGGCGCGGCCGGGACCAGCGCGACCAGGCCCTCGGCCAGCTCCGCGACGCCCTGGCCGCCGAGCGCGGAGCCGTGGAACAGCGGGTGGAACGAGCCGTCCGCGGTCCGCGAGGCCAGGGCGGCCGCCAGGTCCCCCGCGGTCGGTTCGGGCCCGTCGACCAGCGCGGCCAGGACGTTAGGGTCCACCTCGGCGAGTGCCTGGGCGGTCCGGTCGTCGAGCGGGCGGCGGACCACCCGGGCGTGCGCGGTCCCGGCGTCCGCCACCTCGGTCAGCGGTGCGACGTGCGGTGTCAGCAGGCGCCGGACGTCGTCGAGCAGGGCGTCGGTGCGCGCGCCGGTCCGGTCGATCTTGTTGACGAACACCACGGTGGGCAGCCGCAGCCGCCTCAGGGTGCGCATCAGGACGCGGGTCCGCGCCTGTACGCCCTCGACGGCGGACAGCAGCAGCACCGCGCCGTCGAGCACCTCCAGGGCGCGCTCGACCTCCGCGACGAAGTCGGAGTGTCCCGGGGTGTCGATCAGGTTGACCCGTGTGCCGCCGGCCGTGAAGGAGGCGACGGCGGAGCGGATGGTGATGCCGCGGCGGCGCTCGATGCCGTCGTCGTCGGTGACGGTGTCGCCGGTGTCGACGCTGCCGAGCCGGTCCACGGCGCCGTGATCGAACAGGAGCCGCTCGGTGAGGCTGGTCTTACCGGCGTCGACGTGGGCCAGGATGCCGATGTTCAGGGTGTGCATGCGTGGAGGAGTCCTCGAAAGCCGTGGGCCGGAAGGGGCGCTGGGGGTTTCGGAGGAGTCGGCGCATACTGGGGCTTCCTGACGCGAGGAGGAGCACGGACGGCGTCATCATGGCCCGGGACCCCGGGCGTGGCGCAACCTGATTTCCGGGAGCCGGGGCTCCCGGCCAGACAGGATCACGCGAGGAGCGGTCCGTGCGGGACATCGCCGTGTTGAGCGTGGCACCCGCCCCGGAACGGCCGAGGAGGTCCGCGCCCACCCGGGAGTGCCGCTCGGCCCCACCCGGGCCGGCCGGTTCGCCGGCCACTGACTCGAAGCGCGGCTCATGGCCGACTGGCGTCAGCGGGGCGCACGAACCGCGGGTCCTGTCCATCGCCCGGCGCGGGCCCAGGCGGTGTGCCGCATCGAGGACGGAGAGTCGGTCAGCGCCCTGTCCGACGCCCGGCCGGCGGGCTGAGGCCGAGCGCCTCGTCCAGGGTCGGCCGCGGTGGCAGCAGCCGCCCCAGGCCGGTGATGCGCAGCATGCGCAGGGTCAGCGGGTGGGCGCACACCAGGTGGAGCTGCCCGCCCTGCTCCAGTACCTGGCTGCGGGCCCGGTACAGCAGGCGCAGTCCGGAGCAGTCGAAGAACTCGATGCCGCCGAGGTCCAGGACCACCCGGGCGCCGGGGCGCCGTGTCTCCCGGTCCAGGTGCGGGGCGATCTCCGCCGCCGAGGCGATGTCGATCTCACCCCGGAACTCCAGCACCGTGTGCCCCTGGTGCCGGCGCACACGGAGGTGCCGGGTGGGCGACGCCGATTCCTGCCGCACGAACCTTGCCTCCAGCCTGTCCCGGCCGCTTACGGCCTGCTTCCCGGGGGCTCAACTACCCAGTCCGCTCGGAAAGTTACCCTGATCGAGCGAGTTTGAGCATGTTCGATTGACATATGTCATCGGAATCTCAGTCGACCACGAGGACGAGCTTGCCCGTCGTACGGCCCGTCTCGCCCTGCGTGTGCGCCCGCGCCGCCTCCGCCAGCGGGAACGTCTCCGCGATCTCGGCCCGCAGCTTCCCGGACTCGGCCAGACGGGCGATCTCCTTCATGTCCGCCCGGTCCGCGTCGACCAGCATCCGCACCGCACGGACGCCCAGCCGGTCTGCCTCCTCGAAGAACTCGTCCGACCCGACCGGCAGGATCGACACCACCACCCCGCCCGGCCGCAGCACCCGCAGGGACCGCAGGGACGTGTCGCCGCCGATCGTGTCCAGGACCACGTCGACGTCCTTGACGGCCTCGGCGAAGTCCGTCTCCCGGTAGTCCACCGTCTCGTCCGCACCGAGCGAGCGCAGGAAGGCGTGCTTGCCCGCGCTGGCCGTACCGATCACGTGGGCGCCCCGGGCCTTGGCGATCTGCACCGCCACGTGGCCCACGCCGCCGGCCGCCGCGTGGACGAGCACCCGCTGCCCCGGCTGCACGTCCGCCCGCTCCACCAGGGCCTGCCACGCCGTCAGCGACACCAGCGGGAGCGCGCCCGCCTGGACGTGGTCGATCCCGGCCGGCTTGTGGGTGAACACGCGCGCCGGAGCGGTGACGTACTCCGCGTGGGACCCGTGGCCGAACGGGTAGGACAGCATGCCGAAGACCTCGTCGCCGGGCCGGAACGCCGCCACGCCGATCCCCACCGACTCCACCACGCCCGACACGTCCCAGCCCAGCACGAAGGGAGGCTCGCCGAGGAAGCCGCCGTTCGCCCGGTGCTTCCAGTCGGTCGGATTCACCCCGGCGGCACGCACCCGTACCAGCACTTCGTTGGGACGCGGCTCGGGGCGCTCCAGCCGCACCTCCTTCAGGACCTCGGGACCGCCGAGGACGTCCTGGCCGACGGCGCGCATGGTGTTCATCGGGACCTCGCAACTCAGGGAGGGAACGGGGGACACGGTCTGCAACCTCCGACGTGATCGTGCCATTCCCCGCGCCGTCCGGCACCGGGAGCCGCCCCGGCGGGTGGCGGCCGGGCGGGGCGTCCGCCGACTGATTCGGCCGGGCCGGGATATGCGCAAGGCAGGGGGCACGGGACACGGCGTCCCACGCCCGGAACCTTCGGAGGAGACATGGCACTGGTCAACGCGGGCGTCGTGGTGCTCGACTGCGCCGAACCCGAGCGGCTCGCCGAGTTCTACAAGGGCCTGCTGGGCGCGCGGGAGTGCGACGTGAGCGCCAACCGGATCGAGATCGAGGGCCCCGGCGGCTTCCGCATGGCCTTCCGGCGGGACGTGAACGCGACCCCGCCGAGCTGGCCCCGCCCGGAGAACTCCCTCCAGGTCCACCTGGATTTCGTGGTGGCGGACCTGGACGAGGCCGAGCGTGAGATCGTGGGGCTCGGCGGACGCCCGGTGGAGGCGAAGGACCCGGTCGGCCCGCACGAGGAGCGCGGCTTCTCCGACCCGGCCGGCCACTCCTTCACCCTCCGCCACGCCCTCGCGCCGACGGCACCCAAGCAGGGCTAGGGGATGTCCTGACACCCGTCCGCGGGATCAGTCCCGGCCGCCCTTGCCGGCGACCGGCCAGGTCCCCGTGGAGCGCTGGATGGCCTTGGCGCCCGTGCGGTCCACGGCGCTGCGCACCGCGGCGAAGATGGCGCCCTGGATCGCCGCGGCCAGCAGGATCTCGCCCCAGCCACGGTCCGGGTCCAGGGCGTCGGGCGCGTCGTCCTCGTGCCTGAGCAGCTTCCAGGTCTTCTGGAACGTCATCCCGGCCAGCGTCCCGCCCAGCCAGCCGAGCGCGAACCCGACGGGCTTGTAGGCGAGGGGCAGCTTCTGCTTCTTCTTCGCCTTCTTCGCCATGGAAATCTCTCCTTGTGCTCGTTGCGGCCTCGTGTGCGGCCTCGCGCGCGCCGGTCGGTCGGGCGCGCCGGACGGTACGTACGCGTGACGGGTCAGGGCCTGCCGGGCACCGGTACCTCCTCCTCGGCCCGGACCGGCCCCGGCGGGGTGCCGTCGCCGAACGGACGGCCGCCCAGCTCCTCCCGGTGATGGGGCGTGAGCCAGCCGGCCAGGTCCGGGCCGAGGGGGACGATGCCCGTCGGGTTGATGCCGGTGTGCACCTGGTAGTAGTGGCGTTTGATGTGGTCGAAGTCGACCGTGTCCCCGAATCCCGGCGTCTGGAACAGGTCGCGGACGTACCCCCACAGCACCGGGTTCTCCGTCAGCTTCCAGCGGTTGCACTTGAAGTGGCCGTGGTAGACCGCGTCGAAGCGGACCAGCGTCGTGAACAGCCGGATGTCCGCCTCCGTGATCGTGTCGCCGACCAGGTAGCGCTGCCGCTCCAGCCGGGGCGTCAGTTGCTCCAGCCGCCGGAACACCCCGGCGCACGCGGCCTCGTACTCCTCCTGCCCGGTGGCGAAACCCGCCCGGTAGACCCCGTTGTTGACGTCCTCGTAGACCCCGGCCATCACCTCGTCGATCTCGTCGCGCAGGGCCTGCGGATACAGGTCGGGGGCGCCCGGCCGGTGCAGGGCGGTCCACTCGGTCGCGAGGTCGAGGGTGATCTGCTGGTAGTCGTTGGTGACCAGCGCCCCGCTGGGCACGTCCACGACCGCCGGAACGCTCACCCCGCCCGGGTAGCCGGTCTCCCGCCGGTCGTAGGCCTCGCTGAGGTAGCGGATGCCGAGGACGGGGTCCCGGCCGTCCGGGTCGAGCGTGAACCGCCAGCTCCGGTCGTCCTGGACCGGGTCGGCGACCGCGAGGGACAGGGCGTCCTCCAGACCGAGCAGCCGCCGGGACACCAGGGCCCGGCTCGCCCACGGACAGGCGCGGCTCACCACCAGCCGGTAGCGGCCGGCCTCGACCGGCCAGCCGTCCCGGCCGTCCGCCGTGATCCGGTCCGCGAAATGGCTCCGGGACCGTTTGAACGCCTTCCTCCCGTAGCCGCTGTTGCCCGGGGTGCCGTCGTCACCGCTCATGGCCCTGCCTTTCCGCCGTCCGTGTGTCCTTGTGCGGGCGCTCCCCGTCGTTCCGTGTGCCCCCTGTGTAGGCGTTCCCCGTTTTCGCCCGTCGGCACGGGCGGCCACCCGCAAGGCGGGTGTGAGCCGCGCCGGCCGGGGCAGTCGGGGCTTCGTGAGCGGGACAGCAGGAGAAGAGGAACGGGGCCGCAAGGCCGACCGCAGGACACGCGTCACCGTGCTCGTGGCCCTCGCGGCCAACCTGGTGATCGCGGTGGCCAAGGCCGTCGGCGGATTCGTCGCGGGGTCGCCCGCGCTGCTGTCGGAGGCGGCGCACTCCGTCGCGGACAGCATGAACGAGATCTTCCTCCTCGCCGCGCTGCGCCGCAGCCGCCGCCCCGCCGACCGCAAGCACCCCTTCGGCTACGGCAAGGAACGCTTCTTCTGGTCGCTGCTCGCGGCCGTGGGCATCTTCGTCATGGGCGGCTGCTTCTCCTTCTTCCAGGGTGCCGAGGCCCTGCGCAACGGAGCGGACGAGAGCCTCGGCGGCTACGTGGCCGGCCTGATCGTGCTCGGAATCGCCCTGCTCGCGGAGGGCGGCTCCCTGCTGCGGGCCCTGCACCAGGTGCGCGGCCAGGGCGGGCTCGCCGAGGGGCTGCGGGACCCCGCGCTGCGCACTGTGGTCGCCGAGGACGGCACCGCGGTGCTCGGCGTCACCCTCGCCATGACCGGCATGGCGCTGCACATGGCCACCGGGCAGGTGGTGTGGGAGGCCTGCGCCTCGCTCGCCATCGGCGCCCTGCTCGTCCACGTGGCCTACCGGCTGGGCCGCGAGGCCCGCGACCAGCTCATCGGCGAGGCCGCCGACCCCGAGGCCAGCGGACGGATCCGGGCGCTGCTGGCGGCCCAGCCGGAGATCGACAGCGTCGAGGCGCTGTTCACCATGAAGACCGGCCTCGACTCCGCCCTGGTGGCCGCACGCGTCGACCTCGTGCCGGGCCTGGACAGCGAACAGGTGGAGGAGGTGGCCGTGCGCATCAAGAGGTCGATCAGGCGCACCGTCCCCGAGGCGCGGCAGGTCTTCCTCGACGTAACGGACCGACCCGCGCGGGAGGCGGCGGGAAGCCCGGCCGCGACGACGGCGGAAGGCCCCGCCGCGACGGGGGAACGCGGCGGGGCCTGAACGACGTGTTCCCGGTGCCCGCCGCTCCATGCACGCCGGTCCGGGAAACCTCCGCGCGCCCGGTTCAGCCCGCGTCGGCCGGCTCCAGGACGAAGACCGGGATCTCCCGGTCCGTCTTCTCCTGGTAGTCCGCGTACGACGGGAACGCCGCGACCGCGCGCTCCCACCACTCGGCCTTCTCCGCGCCCGTGACCTCACGGGCCGTCATGTCCTGCTTCACGGGGCCGTCCTGGAGCTCCACGTGGGGATCGGCGAGCACGTTGAAGTACCAGACCGGGTGCTTGGGAGCCCCGCCCAGGGAGGCGACCGCGGCGTAGCGGCCCTCGTGCTCGACGCGCATCAGCGGCGTCTTGCGCAGCTTGCCGCTCCGCGCGCCCCGGGTGGTCAGCACGATCACGGGCAGGCCGGTGTCCCGCAGGGTCGTGCCCTTGGTGCCGCCCGAGCTCTCGTACAGCTCGACCTGTTCGCGCACCCACTGCGTAGGGCTGGGTTCGTACTCGCCGTCAAGAGGCATGGGTCTCCGTCCGTATGCGTCGTGGCGTGTGGCCGGCCGGGTGGGCACCGACGGCCGGCGTCTGAGCATCCTTACCGCATCCTGCCCCTCGTACCCCTGTGGTCGCGAGAACATCCGGAGGCCGCTGCTCCGGCCGCCGCCCCGCACACCGTGCCGCTCGGCCAGTTCCGGGGCGCGGCAGGGGGTGCCGGAGGTCCCGATCGCGCCACTCGCGCCGCCGGTCCGAGCGGCGCGGCGGGGTTCCGCCGGTCCCCGACCGGTGGTCCCCGGCCAGTCTGCCGACGCCGGTGATCTGGCCGAACTTGCCGTCGCTCCATAGATGCCCGAGGCATCTAATGAAGATCGGCAGGACGCACTCTTCGTCTGCGAGGTCTTCCATGACGGACACCGACACGACGGCGGACACCGACACCGACACGACGACCGACACCGACACGGCGGCGGACCGGGGCACGGCGGCCGCCGTCGCCTTCCCGCAGGACCGGACCTGTCCCTACCACCCGCCCGCCGGCTACGACCCGCTGCGCGCCACCCGGCCGCTGGCCCGGGTCACCCTCTTCGACGGCCGACCGGCGTGGCTAGTGACGGGACACACCGCCGCCCGTCAACTGCTCGCCGACCGGCGCCTGTCGAGCGACCGCACCCGCGACGGCTTCCCCGTCGCCTCGGCGCGCCTGGCGGGCGTACGCGGCCGCAAGACCGCCCTGGTCGGCGTCGACGACCCCGAGCACCGCACCCAGCGCAGGATGGTGCTCCCCGAGTTCACCCTGCGGCGCGCCGCCGCGCTGCGTCCCCACATCCGGCGGATCGTCGGCGAACGGCTCGACACGATGATCGCCGGGGGCCCGCCCGCCGACCTCGTGCGGGCCTTCGCGCTGCCCGTGCCCTCGATGGTGATCTGCGCACTGCTCGGGGTGCCCTACGCCGACCACGAGTTCTTCGAGGAGCAGTCCCGCCGGCTGCTGCGCGGCCCGCTGCCCGCCGACACCGTCGACGCCCGGGACCGACTGGAGGCGTATCTCGGGGAGCTGATCGACCGCAAGCGCAGGGCGCCCGGCGACGGTCTGCTGGACGACCTGGTGCGGCAGCAGCACAGCGAGGGCACGACCGACCGCGAACAGCTCATCGCCTTCGCGGTGGTCCTGCTGGTCGCCGGCCACGAGACCACCGCCAACATGATCTCGCTGGGTACCTACACCCTCCTGACCAACCCCGGCAGGCTGGCCGAACTGCGCGCGGACCCCGGGCTGCTGCCCGACGCCGTGGAGGAGCTGATGCGGGTCCTGTCGATCGCGGACGGGCTGCTGCGCCTGGCCGTCGAGGACATCGAGGTGGACGGGCAGACCATCCGGGCCGGCGACGGGGTCGTCTTCTCGACCTCGGTCATCAACCGCGACGAGTCCGTCTACCCCGACCCGGACGCCCTCGACTGGCACCGCCCCGCCCGCCACCACGTCGCCTTCGGGTTCGGCATCCACCAGTGCCTCGGCCAGAACCTGGCCCGCGCCGAACTGGAGATCGCCCTGCGCGCCCTCTTCGACCGGCTGCCCACGCTGAGCCTGGCCGCACCGCCGGAGGAGATCCCCTTCAAGCCCGGCGACACGATCCAGGGGATGCTGGAACTCCCCGTGACCTGGTAGGAGGGTGCGGACATGCGGATCGGCATCGACAAGGACACCTGCATCGGCGCGGGCCAGTGCGCCCTGACCGCCCCCGACGTCTTCACCCAGGACGACGACGGCTACAGCACGCTCCGGCCCGGCCGGGAGGACGGCGGCGGCAGCGCGCTGGTACGGGAGGCGGCCCGTGCCTGCCCGGTGGGCGCGATCACCGTTCCGGAGCGGGCGGGCTGACCGCCCGGCACCCGCACCGCACCCGCACCCGCCGGAGTCGGTCCGCGTCCGGAGGCGGCCCGGCAGGGGTTCGCGGACGAGGGAACAGACCGGGAGCGACAGGACCGCACGGCCCTTCCTCCACGTCGTCGTCTGCGCCGCGGGCGTGGCCGACGGCGTGGGCGGACCGATCGGCGCGGCGCGGGAACGCGGCTGGGACACCGGGGCCGTGGCCACGCTGTGCGAGGCGTCCGGACCGGGCGTCCCCATCCCCCTGGCCGTCCTGCCGTGCGTCTCCGACGCGCCGGCCTGCCACCCCGCCTACCGGGAGAGCCTGGCCGGGCTGCGTGGCATGGGCGTGCGCTTCGGCGACCGGTACACCGGGGACCCGGGGGAGGACGGCAGGCGTCCGCGGTCCGGCCGGGAGCGGGCGCCGGACCTGGTCGAACGGCACCGACCCCGCACGGAGTCCGGGACCGCCCCAGGACGTACGCTCGCCCTCGTACCGATGACCGGCGAAGACAGGAGCGGCAACGATGCAGTACGTGAAGCTCGGTTCGACGGGCCTGGACGTGTCGCGGATCTGCCTGGGCTGCATGACCTACGGCGTTCCCGACCGCGGCACGCACGAGTGGACCCTCGACGAGGAGGCCTCGCGCCCGCTGATCCGGCAGGCCCTGGAGGCCGGGATCACCTTCTTCGACACGGCCAACGTCTACTCCGACGGCACCAGCGAGGAGATCGTCGGCAAGGCGCTGGCCGACTTCGCCCGCCGTGACGACATCGTGCTGGCGACCAAGGTGCACGGACGGATGCGGCCCGGGCCGAACGGCGGGGGACTGTCCCGCAAGGCGGTCATGACCGAGATCGAGCACAGCCTGCGGCGCCTGGGCACCGACTACGTCGACCTCTACCAGATCCACCGCTTCGACCCGCACACCCCGGTCGAGGAGACGATGGAGGCGCTGCACGACCTGGTGAAGGCGGGCAAGGTCCGCTACATCGGGGCCAGTTCGATGTACGCCTGGCAGTTCTCCAAGATGCAGTACACCGCCGAGCGGCACGGCTGGACCAAGTTCGTGTCCATGCAGAACCACTACAACCTCCTCTACCGCGAGGAGGAGCGCGAGATGCTCCCCCTCTGCGCCGACCAGGGCGTCGGCGTGCTGCCCTGGAGCCCGCTCGCCCGCGGCCGCCTCACCCGCGACTGGGACACCGCCACCGGGCGCAGCGCCACCGACGACTTCGGCAGCACCCTCTACCAGGAGGGCGACCGCGCCGTGGTCGAGGCCGTCACCCGCATCGCCGCCGAGCGCGGCGTCCCGCGCGCCCAGGTGGCCCTGGCCTGGCTGCTGCACCAGGGCACCGTGACCGCGCCCATCGTCGGCGCCTCCAGGCCGGGACACCTCCAGGACGCCGTGGCGGCGGTGGAACTGACGCTCGGCGAGAAGGAGATCGAGGAACTGGAGCGGCCCTACGCCCCGCACCCGATCGCCGGTCACTGAGCGGGGGACCGGTACGGCGGGGCACCGGTGCGGCAGGGGACCGGTGCCTCACGGGCCGGTGCCCGCCTCCAGGGTGGTCAGGGACATCGACGACGCGTTGCCGCCTACCGGCACCTCGCCGGCCGTCCACGGCACCTTCAGGGGCTGCCGCTCGTCCGGCGGGGTGACGAGCAGCGCCGCCGGAGTGGCCGTACGGGCACCGCTGATCTCGGGGCTGGAGAACGACAGCCCGGCCCACGCACTCCCGCCCGGCGTCAGCGTGACCGTCCGGGGGGAGCCGGGGGCCCGCCCGGGATCCGGGCCGAGCTGCTTGCCGGAAGCGTCCACGAAGGCGGCGCCGGGATAGCCGTACACCGTGCAGGTGCGCTCGGAGGTGTTGGTCAGCACGACGGGGAAGTTGCGCTGGCCCGCCCCCGGGTCCACGCGGCCCACCGAGGCCCGCAGTTCGCCGGTGTGGCAGCGGCCGTCGGTGCGGGCCGAGGCGGAGGCCGAGCCCGCCGTGTCGCTGGGCACGGCACCGGCCGCCGTGGTGGTGTCGTCGGGCGCCGCGGTGCCGCCGCCCGGCTCCGCGCTGCTGCTGCGGGCGGTCTCGCCGGGCTCCGGCGTGCCGTTCGAGGTGGCGCTCTCGCTGCCGCAGGCGGTCAGCAGACCGAGCAACGCGACCCCGCTCGCGAACAGGGCCGCCCGGCGTACCGGCTGGGACGTGTCAGCCATCGCTACTCCACACTCCCGTCAGGTTCCGGCACCCGGCCCCCTTCGGACCGGAACCGGGTTCTCCGTCCTGTCGAGTGTCCCGCCGCGGGCCCCGGGAAACGAGGGGGCGCACTCCGCGGGGGAGGTGGCATTCGGAGCGGGGTGGTGAAGCCGGGTGCCGCGGCGAGGTGCGCGCGGGGGCGCTCACGCCCGCTCACTCGGCGTCGTCGAGCAGTCCCAGTTCGGCCCAGATGGTCTTGCCCTCGGCCGTGTGCCGGCTGCCCCAGCGCTGGGTGAGCTGGGCGACCAGCAGCAGACCGCGCCCGCCCTCGTCCCAGGTCCTGGCCCGGCGCAGGTGCGGCGCGGTGTGACTGGTGTCGGAGACCTCGCAGATCAGCGTCGCCGTGTCGTGGATCAGCCGGAGCCGGATCGGCGGGGAGCCGTACCGGATGGCGTTGGTGACCAGTTCGCTCACGACCAGCTCGGCGGTGAACGTCGCCTCCATCAGGCCCCAGTCGGCGAGCCGGTCGAGGACCTGCTTGCGCACCGGCGCGACCAGGGCCGGGTCGGCGGGGATGTCCCAGGTGGCGACCTGTCCGGCGGGCAGTCCACGGGTCCGGGCCAGCAGCAGGGCCACGTCGTCGGCGGCGTTGCCCGAGGGGAGGAGGGTGGCCAGCACCCGGTCGCAGGCGGCGTCCAGGGACTCGGCGGGGGCGGCCAGCGCCTCGCGCAGCAGCGCCTGGCCCGCGTCGGTGTCCCGCTCGCGGCTCTCGACCAGGCCGTCGGTGTAGAGGGCCAGCACGCTGCCCTCGCGCAGCTCCATCTCGGCCGACTCGAACGGCAGCCCGCCCACGCCCAGGGGCGGCCCGGAGGGCAGTTCGACCTGCTCGGGGGGTCCGTCCGGCGGGATCAGCACGGGCGCCGGGTGGCCGGCGCGGGCCATGGAGCAGTGCCGCGACACCGGGTCGTACACCACGTACAGGCACGTCGCGCCGACCTCGCCCGCCCGGTCGTCGCCGGACTCCTCGGACAGCCGCACCACCAGGTCGTCGAGGTGGGTGAGCAGTTCCTCCGGCGTCAGGTCGATGTCGGCGAGGGTGCGTACGGCGGTGCGCAGCCGGCCCATGGTGGCCGAGGCCGGGATGCCGTGCCCGACGACGTCCCCGGCGACCATGGCGACGCGCATCCCGGACAGCGGGATGACGTCGAACCAGTCGCCGCCGACGCCCGAACGGGCCGCCGGAAGGTAGCGGGAGGCCGCCTGCACCGCGGCCGTGGGCGGCAGCCACCGCGGCAGCAGGCTGCGCTGCAGGGTCAGGGTGGCCTCGCGCTCGCGCGAGTAGCGGCGGGCGTTGTCGATGCAGACGGCGGCGCGGGCGCTGACCTCCTCGGCCAGCAGCACGTCGTCGTGGGTGAAGGGGTCGGGGCGCCGGAAGCGGGTGAAGACGGCGACACCGAGGGTGGTGCCGCGGGCCTGCAAGGGCACCGACATCGTGGAGTGGATGCCGTACTCCGCCACCCGGCGCAGGCGGTCGGGGTCCCACCGCAGCCAGCGTTCGAGGTCGCCGTAGGCCACCGAGGCCACGATCGCCTGCCCGGAGAGCAGGCACGCGGCCTGGGGCGATCCGGCCGGGTAGACGTCCAGGCGGCCGAGTTCGGACACGGTCTGCGGGCATTCCTCCGTGACCGACTGGTGCGCCGTGCGGCGCAGGCCGAACGGCGGCTCGGCCACGGTGGCGGGCTCGCCGCCGTGCTCCCGCGGATCCAGCAGGTCGACGCTGACGAAGTCGGCGAGCGCGGGCACGCACACGTCGGCCAGCTCCTGCGCCGTACGGGTGACGTCGAGGGTGGTGCCGATGCGGACACTGGCCTCGTTGACCAGTTGCAGCCGCTCCCGGGCGCGGTGCTGCTCCGTGAAGTCGTGCGCGCTCACGCAGACGCCGAGCACCCGGCCGTCGGTGTCGGTGAGCGGCGCGATCCGGGCGTTCCACGCGTGGGCGCGGCTCTCGCCGACGGCCTTGAAGCGGCTCTGCATGTCGTGCCGGCGGCCGGTGGCGAGCACGCGCCGCATCAGCCGTTCCAGCTCCGCGTTCTGGGGCCGGCCGCTGAAGTCGGTGGCCCGCAGACCGCGCATCCGGTCCGGCGGGAGGCCGATCAGCCGCGCCATGGCGTCGTTGGCCCCGCGCAGCAGGAGCCGGTCGTCGAAGACCATCATGGCGCAGGGCGACTGGGTGAGGGCGGCTCTGACGAGGGGGTCGTCCTCCGGTTCGGGACCGGATTCCAGTGGGGTGACGGCGAGCCACGTGGCCGGTGCGCCGTCCGCCCCCGGCCGGCGGTGGGCGAGCACCCACACCGACACGGTGTGACCGTCGCGGTGCCGCAGGGCCAGGGTGCCGCTCCAGCGGTCGTCCTCGTGATGGGGAGGTGTGCCGTCACCGCGGTCCGCGAGCAGGTCGGCGGCGGGGCGTCCGACGACGTCGGCGGCCGGGTGGCCGAGCAGCAGGCGGGCGCCCTCGTTCCACTCGCGCAGGGTGCCGGAGCCGTCGACGACGGCGCGGGCCGTGGCGGCATCGTCGAACGGGTTGACCGGACTCATCGTCGCCACTCCATTGCGCACACCCACAGTGATCAGCGCGTCACCTTGTTCCCAGCCTAGTGGGTCCGGGCTCCGCGCGGACCCGGACCCGGCGGGCGCATCGGCCCGGGCCGATGCGCTCCCGACCGGGGTCCTCCGGGCGGCACAGGGCAGAAAGTGCTTTCCGTGCCCTTGACGGGTGCGCGGGCCCCGGCGTCAGAATCTGTTTGTTCGCGATCACTTGTGAGTACTTCTGGGCTCTGCTGTGCCTCCATGAGCCCTGATGAGTCCCGTTGATGAGTCCTGCTGACGAGTCCGACGAGTCCGACGAGTCCGACGAGTCCGACGAGGCTGACGAATCCGATGAGTCCTGTATGAGGGAAAGACGAGGGAGATCCGCCATGACGGTCACGCGTAGATCGGTTCTGATCGCCTCCGCCGCCACCCCGGCGGCCGGAATCGCGCTCGCCGCCCCCTCGGCGCGGGCCGCCGAGGCGACCGGAGGCTCCGCGGGCCGCAGCACCCTCGCCCTGCGCGACGGCTGGCGCTTCCGGCTGGTCGACCCCGACGGGGCCGCCGAGGACACCACGGACGCCGCCGATCCCGCCCACGACGACTCGGCGTGGCGCGAGGTCGCCGTCCCGCACGACTGGAGCATCGAGCAGACGCCCACCACCGAGCACGGCACCACCAGCGGCACCGGCTTCCTGCCGGGCGGCCTCGGCTGGTACCGCCTCGCCTTCACGCTGCCGCGCGAGTACGCGGGCAAGCGGATATCGGTCGAGTTCGACGGCGTCTACATGGACGCCCGCGTCCACTGCAACGGCCGGGAGGTGGGCCACCACCCCTACGGCTACACGGGTTTCGCCCTCGACCTCACCGACCTGGTGCACACCGACGGCCGCACCGGGAACGTCCTCGCGGTCCAGGTGCGCAACCGCCTGCCCAGCAGCCGCTGGTACTCGGGCAGCGGCATCTACCGCGAGGCCCGCCTCGTCGTCACCGAGCCGGTGCACGTACGGCGCTGGGGCACGTACGTCACCACGCCCCGGGTGGGCGAGGACAGCGCCGTCGTCCGGGTGGAGACGTCGGTGGTCAACGCCTCCGGCGCCGCGTGCGAGGTCGAGGTCCGCTCGGCGGTGAAGGACGCCGAGGGACGCACCGTGGCCCGCACCGGCTCCACGGTGGACGTCTCCGATGCGGCGGCCGAGACCCACGAACTCACCGTCCGGCGCCCGCGACTGTGGGACTTCGCGAGCCCGCACCGCTACACCCTGCACACCGAACTGCTGGTGGGCGGGCGCACCGTCGACACGTACCGCACCCCCTTCGGCATCCGCACCTGCCACGTCGACCCGGAGGAGGGCTTCCACCTCAACGGCAGGTACGCCAAGATCAAGGGCGTCGACCTCCACCACGACCTCGGCGCGCTCGGCGCCGCCGTCAGCGTCGACGCGATCCGCCGCCAGATGACCATCATGAGGTCGATGGGCGTCAACGCCTTCCGCACCTCGCACAACCCGCCCTCCCCCGAGATGATCGAGGTGTGCGAGGAGATGGGCATCGTCATGCTGGTGGAGGCATTCGACTGCTGGCGCACCGGCAAGAACCGCTACGACTACGGCCGGTTCTTCGACGAGTGGTGCGAGAAGGACGCCACCGAGATGGTGCTCGCGGCCCGCAACTCGCCCGCCGTCGTCATGTGGTCCATCGGCAACGAGATCCCCGACTCCACCGCCACCGCCGGACTCGCCATGGCCGACCGGATCATCGACGCCGTCCGGGCCGCCGACGGCACCCGCCCCCTGGTCATCGGGTCCGACAAGTACCGCCGGCTGCCCGCCAAGGGCTCGGCCGCCGACCTGATGCTGGCCAAACTGGACGGGCTCGGCCTCAACTACAACACCGCCAAGTCCGTGGACGACCTGCACGCGGCCTACCCGCACCTGTTCCTCTTCGAGTCCGAGTCGTCCTCCGAGACCTCCACACGCGGCACCTACCAGGAGCCCGAGCACCTGAACACCGGCGAGAACCACACCCCGGGCAGGCGGGCCACCTCCTCCTACGACAACAACCTCGCCTCCTGGACGATGAGCGGCGAGTACGGCCACAAGAAGGACCGGGACCGCAAGTGGTTCGCCGGGCAGTTCCTGTGGTCCGGCATCGACTACATCGGGGAGCCCACGCCGTACGACGTCTTCCCGGTGAAGGCGTCCTTCTTCGGCGCGGTCGACACGGCCGGGTTCCCCAAGGACATGTACCACCTCTTCCGCAGCCAGTGGACGGACGAGCCGATGGTCCACCTGCTGCCGGCGACCTGGAACCACCGCGAGGGCGACACCGTCGAGGTCTGGGCCTACGCCAACGTCGACACCGTCGAGCTGTTCCTGAACGGGA
The DNA here is from genome assembly GCF_000721365.1 of Streptomyces sp. NRRL F-5650. Taxonomy (NCBI): domain Bacteria; kingdom Bacillati; phylum Actinomycetota; class Actinomycetes; order Kitasatosporales; family Streptomycetaceae; genus Streptomyces; species Streptomyces sp. NRRL F-5650. Next base: position 111,686 of record NZ_JOGV01000035.1, read on the forward strand.
CGTCGCTCGGCACCCGCCGCTTCGACCGGAAGAAGACCGTCGACGGCCGGAGCTACCTGGAGACCACCGAGGCCACCGGCGACGACAAGACCTTCACCGACGGACCCCACCCCGGCAGTTACACCAGCCCCAACGGCAGCGCGGGCAAGCTCCACCTGACCTGGAGGGTGCCCTTCGAGGCGGGCGAGCTGAAGGCCGTCGCCCGGCGGGACGGCAGGGCCTTCGCCACCGACGTCCTGCGCACCGCCGGGGCCCCGCACGCCCTGCGCCTCACCCCGGACCGGGAGACCGTCGACGCGGACGGCCGTTCCCTGGTCTTCGTGACCGCCGAGGTGGTCGACCGGCACGGCGTGGTGGTGCCCGGCGCCGAGCACCTGATCTCCTTCGACGTCGCCGGCGGCTCGCTCGCCGGACTCGACAACGGCCGTCAGGAGAGCGCCGAGCGCTACCAGGCGAGCACCCGTACCGCCTTCCACGGCAAGGCGCTCGCGATCGTCCGCGCCGGCACCCGGCCGGGCACGGTACGGGTGACGGCCCGCGCGGAGGGACTGCGTACCGGCACGGCGGCCGTCCGGGCCCGCCACGCCACGGACCGGGCGACCACACCGGCCCCGGTCTTCCGTCCCGCCCACCCCGCGCCCGTGGCCCACCCGCACGCGGACGCGAGCTACTCGGGCCGGTCCGACACCCTGCCCGCCGCCGTGCTCGACGGCGACCCGGCCACCGGCTGGTCCAACGGCTTCCACAAGGAGGCCACCGCCCTGCTGCCCGCCTTCGACGGCGCCCGCGCCGAGGACTGGCTCTCCGTCGACCACGGGCGCACGCGCGCCTACGACCGGGTCGAGGTCTCCTTCACCGTGGACGACGGGCACAGCCTGCCCGCGTCCGTCGAGGTCGCCGTCTGGGACGGCCGTGCCTGGCGCGCGGCGAAGAGGGTCCGGACCGACTGGGCCACGGCCTCCGACACCCCTACGGTCGTCACCTTCGAGCGGGTGCGTGGTTCCCGCATCCGCCTCACCTTCACCAGCCGCCACCCGGGGGAGGCACGGGGCGCGGTCCGCGTCAGCCGCCTGGAGGCGCCCGCCGCCTGAGCCACCGCACCGCGCTCCGGACGGGACCGGCCCGGGAAACCGGTCCTGTCCGGACCGTTGACGGCATGTCATGTCTGCCACAAGCATGTCCCGCGACCGCATTTGGGAGCGCTCCCATTCCCGTGGGGCGCCACCTCCCCGAGGAGCCCGGACGTGAAAAGACGCAGAACCGCGCTCGTCTCCCTGACGGCCCTGCTGGCGGCGGCCGTCACCGCGCTGCCCGCCGCCCCGGCCGGTGCCGAGGAGACCGAGCAGGTCAGGAACGGCACCTTCGACAACGGCACCGACTCCTGGTGGGCGAGCAGCAACGTCACCGCGGCCGTGGCCGACGGACGGCTGTGCGCCGACGCCCCCGGCGGCACCGCCAACCGCTGGGACGCCTCCGTCGGCCAGAACGACGTGACCCTGGTCGCGGGGGAGTCCTACAGGTTCTCCTTCACCGCCACCGGTACGCCCGCCGACCACGTGGTCCGGGCCATCGTCGGCCTGTCGGTGTCCCCGTACGACACCTACTTCGAGGTCAGCCCGCAGCTCAGCGTCTCCGGCAACACCTACTCGTACACCTTCACCTCGCCCGTCGACACCGCCCAGGGCCAGGTCGGCTTCCAGCTCGGCGGCACGCCCGACGCCTGGCGGTTCTGCGTGGACGACGTGTCCCTGCTGGGCGGCGTGGCGCCCGAGCCGTACGTGCCGGACACCGGGCCGCGGGTGCGGGTCAACCAGGTCGCCTACCTGCCGTCGGGACCGAAGAACGCCACGCTCGTCACCGACGCGACCTCCCGCCTGCGCTGGCAGCTCAAGAGCGAGGCCGGACGGGTCGTCGCCGACGGCTGGAGCGTGCCCCGGGGCGTCGACGCCTCCTCCGGGCAGAACGTCCACTCGATCGACTTCGGCCGCTACAAGAAGCGCGGTGAGGGCTACACGCTCGTCGCCGACGGCGAGACCAGCCGCCCCTTCGACATCGGCACCGCCGCCTACGAGCGGCTGCGCCTGGACTCGGCGAAGTACTACTACACGCAGCGCAGCGGCACCGCGATCAGCGACGGACTCCGCCCCGGTTACGGCCGCCCCGCCGGGCACGTCGGGACGGCACCCAACCAGGGCGACACCGAGGTGCCCTGCCGGCCCGGCGTGTGCGACTACACCCTCGACGTCTCCGGCGGCTGGTACGACGCCGGAGACCACGGCAAGTACGTCGTCAACGGGGGCATCTCCACCTGGGAGCTGCTCAGCACCTACGAGCGCTCCCTGCACGCTCGCACCGGGAAACCCGCGAAGCTCGGCGACGGGTCGCTCCGCATCCCCGAGAGCGGCAACAAGGTGCCGGACATCCTCGACGAGGCCCGCTGGGAACTGGAGTTCCTGCTGAAGATGCAGGTTCCGCAGGGGCAGCCGCTGGCCGGAATGGCGCACCACAAGATCCACGACGAGCAGTGGACCGGGCTGCCGCTGCTGCCGAGCGACGACCCGCAAAAGCGCGAGCTGCACCCGCCGACCACCGCCGCGACCCTCAACCTGGCGGCCACGGCCGCACAGGCCGCCCGCCTGTACCGGCCCTACGACCGTCAGTTCGCCGCGAGGGCACTGGACGCGGCCCGCACCGCCTGGCGGGCGGCGCTCGCCCACCCCGGCCTGCTCGCGGACGAGAACGACGCCGTCGGCGGCGGCGCCTACCCCGACGGAGAGGTGGCCGACGAGTTCTACTGGGCCGCTGCCGAGCTGTATCTGACCACGGGGGAGCGGGACTTCGAGGAGTACGTGCTGAACTCCCCGGTCCACACCGCCGACATCTTCGGTCCCACCGGCTTCGACTGGGCGCGCACCGCGGCCGCCGCCCGGCTCGACCTGGCCACCGTGCCCAGCAGGCTCCCCGGGCGGGACCGAGTCCGCGGCTCCGTCGTGCGGGGCGCCGACCGCTACCTGGCCACGCTGAAGGCACACCCGTACGGCATGCCCTACGCCCCCGAGGGCAACGTCTACGACTGGGGCTCCAGCCACCAGGTCCTCAACAACGCCGTCGTGATCGCCACCGCCTACGACATCACCGGCGGGGCCGCGTACCGTGACGGCGCCGTCCAGAGCATGGACTACATCCTCGGGCGCAACGCCCTCAACATGTCCTACGTCACCGGGTACGGCGAGGCCAACGCACACCAGCAGCACAGCCGCTGGTACGCCCACCAGCTCGACCCGGCGCTGCCGGCACCGCCCGACGGCACCCTGTCCGGCGGTCCCAACTCGAGCATCCAGGACCCCTACGCGCAGAGCAAACTCCAGGGCTGCGTCGGCCAGTTCTGCTTCATCGACGACATCCAGTCCTGGTCGACCAACGAGCACACCATCAACTGGAACGCCGCACTGGCCCGGATGGCCTCCTTCGTGGCGGACCAGGGCTGACCCGCTGTCCCCACCCCACCCGGCCGGGGGCCGCACCGCATCCGTCGCGGAAAAACGGAAAGCGGTGCGGCCCTCTCGCTTGCCCGAGATTCTGACCGTCTTTCAAAGGCGGCCGAGGTTGCCCGGTCTCCTTGTTGGCCATGAGTGGTTTGTGCGAGAGTGAAGCACCCGTGCGGGGGGTAAAGGCCGGGTCTCGCACGCGCTTTGACGGGCCGGGTCCGATTTCGCCATGGCGAATTCACGCCTTCCGCGCCATGCCCGAGAGGTACACACCAATCCGCGGGTCCTTTCCGGCATCCGAACGTCTGAGCCGCCTGCGCGTGGGAAGGAACGATCTCAGTGCCCACCCCCCACCCTCCCCGGCCCGTCCACCCGCCTTCCGGCGGAGGCCCCGGGGAGTCCGACGAGTTGCTGGCCGCTCGGCTGCGGGACGGTCCCCGCAGCGAGGCGGGCCGCAGCGCCGCGCTGCTGATGGCCCGCCACTGGCGGCCCGCGCACGACTACGCCACCCTGTGTCTGGCCACGTCCGACGAGGTCGCCGGCATGGTCACCGCCGCCGCCTGGCACCAGGTGCTGGCCCGCCTCGCCCAGGGCGAGGCGGCCACCGCACTGCGCCCGCGCCTGCTGGTGGCCGTGCGGGACACGGTCCGGCAGTGGTCCGCGGACGAGGCGACGTCCGGCGTCCTGCCGCAGTTGCTCAAACCCGCCGGAGGGCGCGGTATGCGGGCGGCGAAGTCCCTGACCCCGGAAAACCGCACGCTGGCCGCGCGGGCATTCGCCTCACTTCCCGGACCGGCCCGCTGTTTGCTGTGGCACACGGAGGTTGAAGGGGAGTCCATAAGTGTGCCGGCGGGCCTGCTCGGCATGGACACCGACACCGCGTCGGCCACCCTGGAACAAGCGCGGGAGAAATTCCGCGAGGCTTGTCTGCACGCCCACAGGCAGCTCGCGCCGAGTGCGGAGTGCCGCTTCCAGAGCCGTCTGCTCGACGTCCCGATCCGCCGGGGCGGCGCCCTGCTGCCGGACGTCCGCAAGCATCTGGCGGACTGCCGGCACTGCCGGCACGCCGCCGACCAGCTCGGCCACTTCGAGCGGACGCTGGGCGCGCTGATCGCCGAAGCGGTGCTCGGCTGGGGCGCCCGGCGCTACCTGGACTCCCGGCCGGCGCGTGCGACGCGGAGCGGTCCGGCCGGGGGCGCCGCCCGGCACCGCGGGTCACGCCCCGGGCTGCTGGGCCGCGTCCCGCTGCCCGCGGCCGTGCGCAGGCCGCCGGGCCGGCCGCGCTCGGGCCGGTCCCTGCTCAGGCAGTTCGGCGCGGCCTCCGCCGGTGTGCTGGCCGTCATGCTGGTGGTGAGCGTGTGGTCCCACGACGGCGGGAGTGCCGGTCCCGCCGCCTCCACCAGTGCCGTCGACGGCAAGGGCCGCACGTCCGCGACGAGCCGTCCCAAACCGCCCGGTGCGGCCGGGGCGCCCACGTCCCCCGACCGCACGCGGCTGCGCAACCTCGCCGCGGACCTGTGCCTCGACGTGCGGGGCGAGCCGAGGGCCGGAGCGGGTGCCCGGCTGGCGAAGTGCTCCGAGGCGTGGACCCAGCAGTGGAACCACGAGGAGGACGGCCTGCTGCGCAGTGTCGCCGATCCGGGACTGTGCCTGGACGCGCGGGCGGACGCCGGAGTGGTCATTCTCGGCACCTGCGCCGACCGGGGCACCGAGCGGGGCGACGACGTGCGCTACGACCTCACCGAGCAGGGGGAACTGGTGCCGCGCGGGCAGCGGCTGCTCGCGCTCGCCACCACCACCCGCGCCCCGGACGCCGACGTCGTCGTCAAGGTGCACGACGGTTCCGACGACCAGCACTGGCGCACCGAACCGGTGCCGGCGGCGGAGGGCTCCCCGGCCGTCGGGCGTACGGACGCCCCGGACGCGCGGGCCGTGGACCTGTCCGGAGGCTGAGCAGGACACCGCCGCCGCGTTGGCGGTACCTCCCGGGGGGACGGCGCCGCCGTCCCCTCACGCCGGGTCCTCGACGAGGTCGGCGGGGGTCGGCGTGGCGGGCGAGGCGTGACCGGACAGGGCCAGGGTGAGGTCGAGTTCGGCGAGCAGACAGCGGATCACGTGCTCGACGCCCGCCTGTCCGTCCAGCCCGAGACCGTAGACGTAGGGACGGCCCAGCAGCACCGCCCGGGCACCGAGCGCGAGGGCCTTGAAGACGTCGTCGCCGGTGCGCACACCGCTGTCGAACAGCACGGTCAGCCGGTCGCCGACCGCCTCCACCACGCGCGGCAGGGCGTCGGCCGCCGCGACGGAACCGGCCACCTGGCGGCCGCCGTGGTTGGAGACGACGACGCCGTCCATCCCGGCGTCGGCGGCGAGCCGGGCGTCGTCCGGGTGCAGGACGCCCTTGAGGACGATCGGACCGTCCCAGTTCTCCCGCAGGAACGCCAGGTCGGGCCAGGTCTTGGCGGGATCGGAGAACATGCCGACGAAATGCATGACCGCCGCGTTCGGGTCCTCGTGCACCGGCTTGGCCAGACCGGCCCGGAAGGCCGGGTCCGAGAAGTAGTTGGCGGTGCCCACTCCGTGCAGGAACGGCAGGTAGGCCTGGTCCAGGTCGCGCGGGCGCCAGGACAGCAGGGGCGTGTCCAGCGTGACGAACAGCGCCGTGTACCCGGCCGCCCCGGCCCGGTCCAGGAAGCTGCGCGCCACCTCCCGGTCCCTGGGCCAGTAGAGCTGGAACCAGCGCTCGGCGTCGCCCATCGCCTCGGCGACCTGCTCCATGGGTGTGCTGGAGGCGGAGGACAGGATGTACGGCACGCCCTGCGCGGCCGCGGCCCGGGCGGCGGCCGGCTCCGCGTCCGGATGCATGATCGACAGGACGCCGACCGGGGCCAGCGCCAGCGGGGCGGGCAGGTCCCGGCCCAGCACTTCGACGCCCAGGTCCCGCTCGTGCACGTCGCGCAGCATGCGCGGCACGATCCGGCGCCTGTCCAGCGCCGCCCGGTTGGCGCGGGCGGTGCTGCCGTCGCCCGCGCTGCCCGCGACGTACCCGAAGGGGCCGGGGCCCAGGCGCCGTTCGGTCAGTTCCTCCAGCCGGGTCAGGTCGGTGGGCAGCCGCGGCACCGCGCCCGTCATGCCGTTCAGGTAGATCTCGTACTGGAAGTCCGCCCAGTGCTTCAGCATCCCACGTCCGCCTCTCGTCGTCGAGCTCGCGCTGCGGGCACCATACCCGCGGGTATGCCGGGGGTGGCCGTCAGGGGCGGCGGGGCCGTTCCAGGGGTGTTTCAGGCCTATTGCCGAAGCCGCGGATCACGCCATTCGGCCTGTTCCGGTCTCAATATTCGATCAAGAAACGCCCAGTTCCGGACTTGGAACGTTTCCATTTGGTGACTTCACGCCACTGATTCAATACGCAAGGTTACCGAAACCCGTGGGGTCGAGATGAGTTCCGGCGCCGGACTCGGCAGACTCGCGCTCGCAGCCCCGGCACCCACCGGGCCGGGCCGGCCACCACCCTCGACACGAGCGGAAGGATGCACACGATGCGGAACACCGCGCGCCGGGCAGCGACTCTGGGCCTGACGGCCACCGCCGTCTGCGGGCCCCTCGCCGGGGCCTCCCTCGCCTCCCCGGCCACCGCCCCCGCGTCGCTCCACGCCCCCTCGGCCCTGGTGCTGACCGTGGGGCGCGGAGAGAGCGCTGCCACCACCGCCCCCCCCTGCGCGCGGTCACCCTGACCTGTGCCCCGACCGCCTCCGGCACTCACCCGGCGCCCGCCGCGGCCTGCGCCGAACTGCGCGCCGCACACGGCGACCCGGGCGCCCTGAGCGGCGACTCCCCGGTGACGTGCACCCGGGAGTACGCCCCCGTGGTCGTCACCGTCGACGGGGTCTGGCAGGGCCGTCGCCTCTCCTACGAACGCACCTTCGCCAACGAGTGCGTGAAGAACGCGGGCAGGACGAGCGTCTTCACGTTCTGAGGGACCGGGACCGCCAGGACCGTGCAGCATCACCGGCTGCTCGCCGCTGGGGAGTGCGAGCGCCGCCGCACCGGTCACGCGGGCCCGCACCGGGGACGGCGGACGGAGTGGGGCCGTCCGCCGTCCTCCCGGCCCGGGACCGGTCCCAGGTCAGTCCTTCGGGGCCGGCCCGTCGCCGGGGCCGTCGCCCGGCCCGCCCGAACGGGCCCGGTGGCTCGTGTCGCACCAGGGGAAGCGCCGGCTGCGCCGGCACGTGCACAGGGCCACCCGGAAGCGGTCGGAGGACACCGTCGTGCCGTCCTCCAGTTCCACCTCCACCGGACCCTCCACCAGCAGCGGTCCCCGGCGCTGGACCTTGATCCGGCGGGGCGCGCCGGGCGGGCGGGGCGGCTCAGACGGGGAGTTCGGCACGGACCACCACCAGCTCCTCCTCGTACTCGGCCCCGGACAGCAGACCGCGCTGCCGCAGCCAGCGCTCCCGGCCGCGCACCACGGGACCGAACGCGATCCGCTGCCGCCGGGTGACCGCGGCCTTCAGCCCCGCCTCGCGCAGCAGCGCCTCGGTGCGCGCGGGGTCGCTGAGCGCGGACTGCACGAGCAGCAGCACCCCGCCGGGGCGCAGCAGCCCGGGCGCCTCCCGGCAGATCCGGTCCAGGACCATGCGGCCGTCGTGGCCCGCGTCCCAGGCCCGGGCGGCACCCCGCGGCCGGCGGCCGCCGGTGGGGGCGGGCACGTACGGCGGGTTGGCCAGCACCAGGTCGAACGACTCACCGCGTACGGGAGTGAAGAGGTTGCCGTGCCTCACGCGGAGGCGCACTCCGGCCCGGGCCGCGTTGAGCCGCGCGGCGCACACCGCGCGCCACGACACGTCCACCGCCGTCACCCGGCCGCCGCGCAGCGCCGCGGCCAGGGCGAGGGCGCCCGTGCCGGTGCCCACGTCGAGCACCGCCGCGCCCGGTGTGAGCGACTCGTCGGACAGCGCCCCGGCCAGCAGGGCGGTGTCCTCCTGTGGGGCGTAGACGCCCGGTAGCACCGTGAAATTCACGGACCCCAGGTACCCCGGCCGTCACGAAGTATGGGAGGTTTCCGCAGGCACGCGCGGTGGGGCCGGCAGCGGCGTGCGCAGCGAGGACCGGCCCGCCCGCCAGTGGGCCAGCAGTTCGGCGCCGAAGCGGTCCTCGAGGTGGCCGGTGGCGTCGATGCCGAAGACGACGTCCGCCGCGAGGTGCGGCTCCTGCTCCAGCAGCCCCTCGATCACCTCGTGCCGCACGATCTGCTCGTGCACCGCGTCGGCCTCCACGTGCTCGTCGTAGAAGTGCTCGGCGGCCGGTCCGGCACCGGTGCGGCGCATCGCCTCGGCGAGCCGCCGGGAACCGGGCGACGACGTGATCTCCACCGCCGCGAAGTGCCCCACCAGCGCGCCGCGCAGCGACCGGTGCAGGCCGAACAGGGACATCATGTTCACCGTGGCCAGGCAGGCGGCCGAGGCCGCGTCGAGATGGGCCCCGTACGCCGTGTCCAGGCCCAGGTCCGTCATCAGGTCGGCGAACAGACGGGCGTGCACCCGGTCGGCACGGCCGCCGCCGTACTCGTCGAACTCCACCGCCGCCATCGCCGCCTTCGAGCGGCCCCACAGCCGCGGCAGCACCCAGGCGTGCGGGTCGGCCTCCTTGAGGTGGTACAGGGAACGCTGGGCCGCGTATTCACGCAGGTGCCACAGCTCGCCCTCGTCGCGCAGGAAGTGGCTCACGCCCTCGCCGTGCACGGGTTCGACGAGCAGCGCGCCGACCGCGTCCGCCACGCTCGGGTGAACGGGGGTGTCGGCCCGCAGGGCCTCCAGGAACCGCCGCTCCAGCGCGGCCCGCACCCTGAGTAGGTCCGGGTCCCACTCCAGGCCGGGCGGGACGCCCGCGAAGCCCCGGTAGTGCAGCTCGTAGCACTGGTACAGCGCGAGTTGCAGGTCGTCGCCGTACACCGGCGCGGCGGCGACGGCCCCGGGGGCCGGCAGCGGGCCCGTCCCGCGCAGACGGGCGCCGACCGCCCCGGAGACCGGTCCCCGGGGCGTCGGCAGCGGTGGTCCTTCACGGTCGTACTCCATGCGCCGCGAGTACCCGGACGCCGCCGTGGCACCCCCGGCCGCGCGAAGCGGTGTCTCACTCGCCCTCGACGTCCCGCTGGGCGCCGGTGTCGGGGGAGGTGGCGTCGCCCGCCTCGCCCCGGTGTGCGCCCTGGTCGGACTCCGCGTCGCGGGGCCGGGCCTCTTCGGTCTCGCGCAGCACCTCCTCGACCGCGGTCCCGGGCTCCTTGTGGTCGTGCTCGCCGTTCCGGGACACCGGGTCCTCCTTCTCGCTCGTGGCGCACGGTGCGAACGCCGGGCCGGTTCAGTGGGACGCGGACGCCAGGCGCAGCGGCACCGGCGCCCGCGCCGCGGCCTCGTCGCTGTGCCGGACCATGTCGGCCCACCAGGACGGGCCGTCCTCGATGCGGCGCAGCAGGACCCCCTCCCGGATCGCCCACGGGCAGAGCGTCACCGACTCCAGACCGGTCAGCTTCATCGCCGTGTGCCCCACGACGGCGCCGGCCAGGTTCTGCGCCGAGCGCGGCGCGGAGATGCCGGGCAGCCGGGCCCGCTCGGCGGCGGACAGGGCGGCGAGCCGGTCCACCGCGTCCCCGAGGTCGCGGCAGCGCATCCGGCGCTCCGTGAACGGCCCGTGCCGCCCCGGCGGGGCACCGCACAGCCGCCCGAGCTGCTGGAAGGTCCGCGAGGTGGCCACGGCGGTCCGCGGCCCCTCCCAGCGGATCCGCGCCGCCACGTCCCGCAGTTGGTGGCGCACTCTGCGGCGCAACGCCTTGATCTGGTCCCGCGACGCCGGGTCCCGGCCGCCCGCGAGGAACTCGTGGGTCAGCCGTGCCGCCCCCAGGGGCAGCGAGGCCACGAAGCCGGGCAGCCGGCCGCGCCCGAACGCGACCTCCAGGGAGCCGCCGCCTATGTCGAGCAGCGCGAGCGGCCCGGACCGCCAGCCCATCCAGCGCCGGGCCCCGAGGAACGTCAGCTCCGCCTCCACCTCGCCCGGCAGCGTGCACAGCGGCACACCGGTGCGGGCGTGGACGGTGCGCAGCACCTCGGACCGGTTCGGCGCGGCGCGCACCACGGCGGTCGCGAAGGCCAGCGGCCCGGACGCGCCCCACCGGTCCGCGGTCCGGCTCGCGTCGGCGACCGCCTCGACGAGCCGCTCCACCGCCTCCTCCGGGACCGGGTCGCCCGGCCGGACCTGTTCCGACAGCCGCAGCCGCCACTTGGCGGTGTGCACCGGCAACGGGACCCCGCCCTCGGCGTCCGCCACCATGAGCCGGACCGTGTTCGACCCCACGTCCACCACGCTGATCCGCATGAGGGCAACACGTACCCGTTCGAGCGCCGGTCAGGCCAACTGGCGCCGCACCAGCTCGTGCAGCCGGCCTCCCGTGTCGGTGAGCAGCTCGGCCGGCGGCCCCTGCTGGGCGACCCTGCCGTCCTCCATCACGATCACCCGGTCCGCGTCCAGCACCGTGGACAGCCGGTGCGCGATCACGACTCGGGTGGCGTCGAGCGCCTTCGTGGACTCGATCACCGTGCGCTGCGTCGCGTTGTCCAGGGCGCTGGTCGCCTCGTCGAAGAAGAGGATGCGCGGGCGGCGGATCAGCGCCTGCGCGATCATCAGCCGCTGCCGCTGGCCCCCGGAGACCGCGCCGCCGCCCGACACGATGGTGTGCAGGCCCATCGGCATCCGCCTGATGTCCTCCGCGAGCCCCGCCATCTCGGCCGCCGCCATCGCCTCCTCGGGCGTGTACGGCTCGGTGCCGCGGATGACGTCCAGGATCGACCCCGTGAACGGCTGCGCGTGCTGGAGCACCACCCCGCACTGCCGGCGCACCGCCGACTGGTCCAGCGCGGCCAGGTCCTGGCCGTCGTACAGGACGCTGCCCGACAGCGGCCGGTCGAAGCCGATCAGCAGCCGCAGCAGGGTCGACTTGCCGCAGCCGCTGGGGCCGACCACCGCGACGAACTCGCCCGGACGCACCGCGAAGGAGACGTCGTCCAGGACCAGCGGACCGTCGTCGGTGTACCGGAACGACAGCCTGCGCGCCTCGACCGCCCCCGACAGCGGCCCCGGCCGGGTGCTCGCCGAGCGCACCTCGGGCGCCGCCTCCAGCACCGGCCTGATCTCCTCGAACAGCGGCAGCGCCGCCACCCCCGACACGAACGCGCCGGTCACCTGGGTGACCGAGGTCAGCAGCATCGTCACCGAGGCGTTGAAGGTGAGGAACTCGGCCGCCGACATCGAGCCGCGCGCCGGACCGGCGAGCAGCATGAACATCAGCAGCGTGCACAGCGGCAGGTACACTGCGCCCAGCACCGCGTTCAGGTTCTTGATCCGCCCCGCCCGCCGCTGCAGCTCACGGCTGTGCGCGAACCGCTCCGCCCACGCGGCGTAGGCGTAGTTCTCGGCCGCCGCCACCCGCAGCTTGGGCAGCCCGCGCAGGGTCTGGAACGCCTGGTTGTTCAGCTTGTTGGTGAGCTTGACCAGCCGCCGCTGCCAGCGCACCTGCCACAGCCCGAGTCCCAGGAAGACCCCGGCGACGACCACCAGCATGCCGATCGCCGCCAGCGCCATCGGCACGCTGAACCACAGCAGCAGGACCAGGTTCACCGCCCCGACGGTCACCGACTGTGCCACCGTCGGTCCGACCCCCGCCAGCAGCCTGCGGATCGCGCTGACGCCCATGGCCGCGCTCGCCAGCTCGCCGGTGGAGCGCTCGGTGAAGAACCTCGTCGGCAGCCGCAGCAGCCGGTCCCACACGGCGGGCTGCAGCGTCGCCTCGATCCGGCCCTCCAGACGCAGGATGGTGAGGTTCTGCAGCAGCATGAAGGCCGCCGCGACGACACTGCTCAGCATCACCGCGAGGCACACCTGGACGATCAGCCCCGTCTGCGCCTTCGGCACGAACTCGCCGAGCACCTTGCCCGTCGCGACCGGGACCAGCGCGCCGAGGCCCACCGTCACCAGACCGGCGAGCAGCAGACCGGCCAGGTCCCGGCGCGTGCCCGCCAGACAGAACCGCAGCAGCCCGAGCGGACCGGGCCGGCGCTCGGGCAGCGGCCGGTAGAACATCACCGCCCGCGGCTCGAACTCCCCGGCGTTCGCCTTGTCGACCGGCGTCCGACGACCGGTCGCCGGATGCACGGCCACATAGCCGCCGCGCCGCCACAGCAACGCCACCGGCGCCCCCGACAGGGAGCGGTGCCCGACCAGCGGCCCCACGTCCTCCCGCCACCAGCGGTCCGCCAGCCGCACCGACCTGGTCCGCACGCGCGAGGCCAGCGCGATCCGCTCCACCGGGTCGAGCCGGTCGCTCTCCGCGCTGTCGCGGGCCGGTTCGGCGAGCGGGATCCCGGCCGCGCGGGCGACCAGCCGGCAGGCCGCGTACGTCGCGTCGGCGTCGGCGGCCGTGGCGCGCCGCGCCTTCCGGCTGCCGATGGAGGCCAGCAGCGTCCGGTCCGCCTGCGCGCGCACCGCCTCACCGGCCTCGATGCCGGCCGCGGTCCGCGTCTCGTGGGTGCGTTCGAGCTGCTCGATCCAGCGGTCCAGGGTGGTCAGCAGCCGGTACTGCTGGTCGACCACGCCCTGCCACAGCGCCGGGTCCATCAGCAGGTCGGCGGCGGCCTCCTCGCCGTGGACCGCCCCGTACTGCACGCTGCCCGGCGGCACCTGGATCCAGAACACGTCGTCGTCGGTGGGGGCGCCGGTCCGTTCGCCGGCCATCGGCGCCTGGAAGAGGACGGTCAGACCCCGGCCCACGCCGAGAGCCAGGGCGTACTCCAGCGGGCTCGTCGTCGGCGGCACGTACTGCGGGTTGCCGTACGCGTCGTACGACCACGTCTGGGCGGGCGCCGGCTGGTACAGCTCGCGCAGCCCGATGCGGTGCACCACGCAGTCCCGCAGCGGGCGCGCCACCAGCGTGTGCCGCGGCCCCGCGACCGGACCCAGCAGCGCCGAACCCGCCTCCAGGCGCCCCAGGTGGTGCCAGTGGCCCTGCTCCGCGGCGTCGACCGCGAACAGGTCCACCGCGCCGGACACCACGAGCCACAGCACCTGCGGCCCCTCCAGGTCGAGCCGGTTGGACCCGGCGCAGTCGACGCGCGTGCCCAGCGCGCCGAGCGCGCCGAGAACGAGGTCGCCGTGTTCCTCCCGCACGGTCGTCATCTCAGCGCTCCCCGACCAGCGCGGCGTACGCGCCACCGCGTGCCACCAGCTCCGCGTGCCGCCCCCGCTCCACGACCGTGCCGTGCTCCAGGACGACGATCTCGTCGCTGTCCCGTACGGTGCTCAGCCGGTGCGCGATGACCACGCAGGCGCAGCCACGCCGGCGCAGGTTGTCCATGACCACCAGCTCGGTCTCCGCGTCCAGCGCGCTGGTCACCTCGTCCAGGACCAGGATGCTGGGCCGGCGCACCAGCGCCCGTGCGATCTCCAGGCGCTGGCGCTGCCCGCCGGAGAAGTTGCGGCCGTCCTGCTCGACCGGGCTGTGGACGCCGCCCGGCCTGCGCATCACCACGTCGTACAGCGCGGCGTCCCTGAGCGCCTCCACCACGGCGTCGTCGGGGATCGACGGGTCCCACAGCGCCACGTTGTCGCGCACCGAGCCCTCGAACAGGAACACGTCCTGGTCGACGAAGGACACGGAGGCCGCCAGCGCCCCGCGCGGGATGTCGTCGAGCCGCTGCCCGTCGACGCGGATCACCCCGTCCCACGGCGCGTACAGGCCCGAGATCAGCCGCGACACCGTCGACTTGCCGCTGCCCGAACCGCCCACCAGGGCCACCTGCTGCCCGGGACCGACGGTCAGGTCGAAACCGCTCAGCAGCGGCTTGTCGAGCGGGTTGTAGCCGAAGGAGACGTTCTGCAGCTCGACGTGCCCGTGCAGCCGGCGCGTCGAGCCGGAGCCGCCGGGGCGGTCGTAGAGCGGGTCGGCCCGGAAGTCCTCCACGTCCTTCAGCCGCGCCACGTCGGCAGCGAAGTCCTGGATGCGGCCCGCGACGCCGTTCAGCCGGGTCAGCGGGGCCGTGAAGCGGACCACCAGCGCCTGGAAGGCGACCAGCAGACCGACCGAGACGTGGCCCTCGACGGCCCGCATGCCGCCGATCCACAGGATCAGCGCGCTGTTCAGCGTCGCGAGCGTCGGCGCGACCACGCCCAGCCAGGCGCTCGGCACCCCGAGCCGCTGCTGTTCCTCCAGGGTGGTGGCGTGCTGCCCGGCCCACTTGCGGAAGTAGCCGTCCTCGCCGCCGGTCGCCTTCATCGTCTCGATCAGCTGCAGACCGGTGTACGCGGTGTTGGTCAGCCGCGCCGTGTCCGCCCGCAGCTTCGCCGTACGGGTCGCGCGCAGCCGGATCACGACCCGCATCGCGACGATGTTGAGCAGCGCCACCCCGATGCCGACGAAGGTGAGCTGGGGGTCGTAGGTGTACAGCAGCACGGCGTACAGGACGACCACGATCGCGTCCACGCCCGCCGCGGCCAGGTCGCGGGCCAGCGTCTCGGCGACGGCGTCGTTGGACTGCAGCCGCTGCACCAGGTCGGCGGGGCTGCGCTGGGAGAAGAAGGTCACCGGCAGCCGCAGCAGGTGCCGCAGGAACCGGGCGCTGGACAGGGTCGAGGAGACGATGCGGCCGTGCAGCAGGTTGGCCTGCTGGAGCCAGGTCAGCACCACCGTGAGCAGCACACAGGCGCCCATCGACGCGAACAGCACGCCGAGCAGCGAGGTCTGCCTCCCGATCAGGAACATGTCGATGTAGGTACGGCTCAGCGCGGGCACCGCCGCACCCACCGCCACCAGGAGGAGGCTCGCCAGCAGGGCGGCGGGCAGCGTGCCGGCGGTGCCGCGCAGCCGGGCCGGCATCGCGCCGAGCACACCGGGCCGGCGACCGCCGCGGGTGAAGTCCTCGCCGGGCTCCATGGTCAGGACGACACCTGTGAAGCTGCCGTCGAAGTCCTCCAGGGACACGAAACGCCGGCCCTTGCCGGGGTCGTTGACGAACACCCCGCGCCGTCCGAACCGGCGGCCCATGCCGTCGTAGACGACGTAGTGGTTGAACTCCCAGAACAGGATCGCCGGTGCCGCCACCTCGGCGAGCGCGGCCAGGTCCATCTGCATGCCCTTGGCGGTGAGCCCGTAACTCCGCGCCGCCTTCAGCAGGTTGCTGGCGCGCGAACCGTCGCGGGAGACCCCGCAGGCGATCCGCAGCTCCTCCAGCGGGACATGGCGGCCGTGGTGCCCGAGCACCATCGCGAGGGAGGCCGCGCCGCACTCCACGGCCTCCATCTGGAGCACGGTGGGCGTACGGACGGTCTTCGCACGGCTCTTGGGCACGCCGCGCCTCGGCGGTGCGGCACGGCGCCGGCCCCGGGTCTCCTGTGCGGCGCTCACGGCAGCAGCCAATCGACGGGACGCTGGTCGGCCAGCCGGATCGAGCCGGAGGCCAGGGTCATGGAGGTGAGCCCGAACGGCGGCCCCTCCGCTGAGGACCACGCGTAGCCGCTCTCCGTGGACGCCGAGGTCGTCAGCCGCACCGTCACGGCGACCGGTCTGCCCTCCTTGGTGAACTGCTCGCCGAGCGCCTCGTCCCCGAGGAAGGCGCCGATCGTCTGCGCGGACTGGGCCGAGCGGTCGACGGACTCCACCTCGCCGTGCAGGACGCCGTACCGCTGGGCCGGCACCGACTGCACGGTCAGGTCGACGGAGGCGTGCGCGGGGACGGCGGCGGCGTTCTCGGCGGGCACGTACACGGTGGCGTAGAGGGGGTCGTCGGCATGGGCGACCTTCTCGACGGCGGCGACGTTCGCGCCGGTGCGGATGATCTGCCCGACGGTGGCCGCGAGCGCGGTGACCCGGCCGGCGTCGACCGTGCGGACCACGCTAGCGCCCTCGGCGGTGCGGACCCTCAGCACGGGCGCGTCGGCCTCGAGCCGCTGCCCCGGCCGCGCCAGGACCGCGGTGACCTGGCCCGAGACGGGACTCTGCAGGAGGTAACTGCCCTGTCCGTGGGTGAGGACGGCGGGGGCGTCGACCGTGGAGGTCACCGAGCCGCCCACGGCCCACACGGACGCGGCGGCCATCGCGACCACGGTCACGGACAGCACCAGCCAGCCCTGGGGACGGGCGAAACGCACCGGGAGATCGAGCTCCTCCGGCGACTGGAGTTTGGAGAGGGCCTGTTGGCGGAACTGCACGGCTGACGTATCCCGGGCTGGAGGAGAACGGCCGAAGAGCGACAACGGCCGACGAGCCCCGGAGCCTGGGCGGCTCCGGGACTCGGCGACGCAGGGGCGCGATCAGAGACCGGCGACCAGGTTGGTGACCGGGGCCGTGTTCAGGCCGGTGACACCCTCGACGGTGCCGACGGCGGTGTTGAGCAGGCCCGAGACCGGGGCGACGCCGTCCACCAGGCCGGTGACGGTGCCGACGGCGTTCACGTTCAGGCCGCCGGAGACGTTGTCGAGGTCGGCGTCGGAGATCTCGACGGTCTCGACCTGGGGGGTGGAGTTCATGATGGAACTTCCCTTCGTAGAGCCATTTCACAAGGGGGGAGCGGCCCCCTCTGGGGACAGATGACGGCCGCGACCGCGGGCGCCGGACGCCCGTTTCCCGAGCTGTCCGCGGCCCCCGCGGTGCGATGGATCAAAGCACGCGGCCGGTTCGGGCTTCCAATCAACCACCCCTCCGACCAGCGCACTTGCGACGACCGGGCACCCAAGCGTGCAGGAGTACGCACCCCTTCGCGCAGACTTCTTCACACGCTGCGCGAGATCGGCTCGTACGACCCCTTGCCCGCGCGGAGGCGATTGGGGCACTCCGGGCCCAAAGGCGTACGGGGTGCCGGGGGCCTGTGCGGATGCTCCGACGGGGGTGACCGGGTTGGGCATTCGATGTGCAGATTCGCTGAAGCGGTCATTCCGCTCCCTGCTCGGCACGTTGCGTCACCGGGTGGACGCGGAGGGTGGACGTCGAGGGTGCGGTACTGGCCCGAAGTGACGTGCGGTCCCTGCGACTTCGGACCACGACGTCTGGGTGCGGCCTGCGGGGCGATCGGGCGGTCCGGATGAACGCCCCGCGCGGCCCGTGCGTACCAACAGCCGTCCAGGCGCCCCCAACAGTTGCCGGACCGGTGGGCACGGGTCCCGGTCCCAGGAGGTCGAGCAGGTTGAGTCACAAACGAATTCCCAAGCGCAGGGCCGCCGTCGCGGCGGGCGGCGTGATCGCGCTCGGCGCGGCCGCCCTCCTGCTCCCGCACGCCGACGCCGCGCAGGACGGCGGCTCGCCGGACGAGGCGGCGGCGCCCCGGACCCTCAAGGCCGCCGACGCCCCGGATCTCGCCGCACGCCTCGCCGGCCTGCTCGGCGACACCTTCGCCGGCTCCTACTACGACTCCGACGCGCGGCGGCTCGTCGTCAACGTCGTCCCCGGGGACGACGACCAGGCCGTCGTGCGGGCGAAGCGGGCGGGCGCGGAGGTCCGCGAGGTGGACAACAGCATGGGCGAACTGCGCAGCGGCGCGCGGACCCTGAAGTCCGAGGCGAACATCCCCGGCACCTCGTGGGCGATCGACCCGCGCGCCAACAGGATCCTCGTGACCGCCGACAGCACCGTCACCGGCGACCGGTGGGACCGCCTGGAGTCCGCCGTCGAGGGCCTCGGTTCCGGCATGGCGACGATCAGGAAGTCCGCCGGCACCTTCACCACCTTCGCTGCGGGCGGCGACGCGGTCTTCGGCGGCGGAGCGCGCTGCTCGCTCGGCTTCAACGTCACCGCGGGCGACGGCTCGCCCGCCTTCCTGACGGCCGGTCACTGCGGCGTCGCGGCCGCCCAGTGGTCCGACGCGCAGGGCGGACGGCCGATCGCCACCGTCGACCAGGCGGTCTTCCCCGGGCAGGGCGACTTCGCGCTCGTCAGGTACGACGACCCGGCGGCGGATGCCCCGAGCGAGGTGAACCTCGGGGACCAGACCCTGCCGATCAGCGGGGCCGCCGAGGCGACGGTCGGCCAGGAGGTCTTCCGCATGGGCAGCACGACCGGACTGGCCGACGGCCGGGTCCTCGGCCTGGACGCCACCGTCAACTATCCCGAGGGCACCGTCACCGGCCTCGTCCAGACCGACGTCTGCGCCGAGCCGGGCGACAGCGGCGGTTCCCTCTTCACCAGGGACGGCCTCGCGATCGGCCTGACCTCCGGCGGCAGCGGCGACTGCACGACCGGCGGCGAGACCTTCTTCCAGCCGGTCACCACGGCTTTGACCGCGGTCGGCGCGACCCTCGGGGGCGAGCGCGCGGGCGCGGGAGAGGCGGCGGGCGCGGGCGAGGGAGCCGACGGCGGGGAGACGGGTGCCGGAGCCGGAGCCGGAGCCGGAGCCGGAGCGGGAGCCGGAGACGTTGGTGAGGGCGCGGGTGCCGGTGCGGGGCACCCGGGTGCGCGTGGAGTGGCAGGGGACGGCTCGGGGGCCGGGGGACTGACGGGCTGACGCCGCCTCCGCCGCCCGGCCCTCGACCCGGCCGGCCCCCTGCGGCCCGGCCCTGCCTCCGGCGGGACCGGCTTTCCCTCCGGCGGGGCGTGTGCCGGCTCCCGGCGGCGGGGCGAGGCGGTGTCCCGGGTGCCCGACGGAGGCGCTCCAGGTCGGCGGGCACGTGGCGGGTGGGGATGCGTGGCCCTACGCACCGCATTGGCCGCGCACCGGGCGGGCTGCGCCCGGTGACCCGGTGGCCCCGGAGCCCCGCTCCGTCGGCCCGGCCGGCGCCCGGGACGTAGGGGCTGCGCAGATGTCCCGTAAGCGCTGTAATGGGCGACGTGGTCGAAGAGGGCACTGCGGAACGCGGATCCAGGGTGCTGCGTGCGGAGGGCGCCCTGAAGGCGGTCGCGGCCACACCGGTGCCGGGGGACCGGCAGCGCCGGTTCCTCGAACAGGCCCTGGTGTTCGCGGGCGCCTCCCTCGCCGCGCTGTACATGCCCGGGGACGACCGTGAGCTGCTCTGCCTGGCCGAGGCGGTCGGCGTGCCGCGCACCCTGTACGGCGTCCGCGACAGCTACCCCGCCGCCGGCGGCTCCCCGGTGGCGGACGCCCGCCGTGCCGGCGAGCCGGTGTGGATCGGACCGGAGGAGTTCGCCGGATCGGCGGAGTCGCGGCACGTGCCGTCGAGCGGCTTCTCGCTCGCCGTCCTTCCCGTGAGCGGGGACGGCGGCGGCTGCCTCTTCGCCCTGACCGAGCACCCGGGCGGGTTCGACGCCGAGGACCGCGCGTGCCTGGAGGCGATCGCCGAGGCGATGACCTGTCCCGCCCCGGCCGGGACCCCGCCGACTGCGGAGCAAGGGCGTGCCGCGCACGTGTGTGCCGGCCGTCGAGGACGGCGGCACCACCCGCACTCCGCCACCGGGCCTGGAGTCGAACATCGTCCGGGGCGAGGACTGAACGAGCCCCAGGGCGGCGGCACCGCCCAGCGCGCCGGCTCCGTGCCGGCGCGGAGTGTGTCCGGGGCCGCTCGCGGGGGACGAAGGGCACACCGGTAGCGTCACAGACGCCCCGCAACGCCCGCACCCCGACCGCAGCAAGGCACAGAACCGCCCATGAACATCCTGGTCACCGGCGCCGCCGGCTTCATCGGCTCCCGGTACGTGCGCACTCTCCTGGCCGCCGAGGGGCCCGGCGCACCGCGTATCACCGTCCTGGACGCCCTCACCTACGCGGGTACCACCGCCAACCTCGACCTCGGCCACCCCCGGCTGGAGTTCGTGCACGGCGACATCCGCGACGCGGCGCTCGTCGACCGGCTGACGGCCGGGGCCGACCAGGTCGTGCACTTCGCCGCCGAGTCCCACGTGGACCGCTCGATCCAGGCCGCGTCCGACTTCGTCCTCACCAACGTCGCCGGCACCCAGAACCTGCTGGACGCCGCCCTGCGCCACGGCGTGGGGCCCTTCGTGCACGTCTCCACCGACGAGGTCTACGGCTCCGTGGCGTCCGGCGCGGCGACCGAGGAGCATCCGCTGCGGCCGAGTTCTCCGTACTCCGCCTCGAAGGCGTCGGGCGATCTGCTGGCCCTGTCGTACCACCGCACCCACGGCCTGGACGTACGGGTGACCCGGTGCTCCAACAACTACGGCCCGCACCAGTTCCCCGAGAAGCTCGTACCGCTGTTCGTCACCCACCTGCTGGACGGCCGCCGGGTCCCGCTGTACGGGGACGGGCGCAACGTCCGCGACTGGCTGCACGTCGACGACCACTGCCGGGGCGTCGACCTCGTGCGCACCCGGGGCCGGGCGGGGGAGGTCTACAACATCGGCGGCGGCACCGAGTTGAGCAACCGTGAACTCACCGGCCTGCTCCTGGACGCCTGCGGGGCGGGCCCCGACCGGGTGGTCCACGTCGCGGACCGCAAGGGTCACGACCTGCGTTACGCGGTCGACTGGAGCAAGGCCCGCGAGGAACTGGGCTATCGGCCCCGGCGCGACTTCACGGCCGGACTGGCCGAGACCGTCGCCTGGTACCGGGACAACAGGGCCTGGTGGGAGCCGCTCAAGCGGCGCACGGACGTGGGCTGACGGGCGGCTGTCCGGCCGGTCAGCCGTGCGTCTTGGCGAGCAGGTCCAGGATCTCCCGCGTCGTACCGGTCTCGCCCAGGCGCGGGAAGATCCGCTCGACGCTGCCGCGGTGCGCCTCGGTGCTCATGTCGCTCATCGCGTCGGTGGCGAGCGTGACGTGGTAGCCGTGCTCGTGGGCGGCGCGGGCGGTGGACTCCACGCCGATGCTGGTGGCGATGCCTGTCAGCACGATCTGGGTGACGCCGCGGCGGCGCAGCATGACGTCGAGCCCGGTGCCGTGGAAGGCGCCCCAGTTGCGCTTGGTGACGGTGATGTCGCCGGGGTGCCCGGCCAGTTCGCCGACGACGACGTCCCAGCCCTCGGGCCGCGGACCGCCGGCCCCGGCCTCCGTACGGCCGGGCACGGCGTCCGCGCCGTCGGCGGCGAAGGAGACCCGGACCAGCACCACGGGCAGCCCCCGGGCCCGGAACGCGTCGGCCAGTTCGGCGCTGCGGGCGACGACCTCGGCACCGGAGTAGGGCTCGGTCGGCGCGGCGACGATACCGGCCTGGAGATCGATCACGACAAGGGCGGTGCGCGGGTCGAGGGCGGTGACGGCCATGGGGTGGTGCCTCTCAGATGCTGCTCGGACGGTGCGGGGATCGCCGGCCGGCGCCCGCTCCCACGGTAAATTCGACAGGTAAGACTGTCCAGGTGAGACTGCACAGTTTTACCTGTCGATTAAACTGGAGGCCGTGCGTCTGCTGATCACGTCCGACACCCACCTGCCCAAGCGGGCCAGGGAACTCCCGGCGCCGCTGCTGGCGGAACTGCCGCACGCCGACGTCGTCCTGCACGCGGGCGACTGGGTCGACACGGCCACCCTCGACCTGCTGGAGAGCCGCAGCCGCCGGCTCGTCGGGGTGTACGGCAACAACGACGGCCCCGCCCTGCGCGCCAGACTGCCCGAGGTGGCCCGGGCCGACCTCGGTGGCCTGCGCTTCGGCGTCGTGCACGAGACCGGCGCCGCACAGGGACGCGAGGCCCGCTGCGCCGCCCGCTTCCCCGACCTCGACGTCCTGGTCTTCGGACACAGCCACATCCCCTGGGACACCACCGCCGCCACCGGCCTGCGCCTGCTCAACCCGGGCTCGCCCACCGACCGCCGCCGTCAGCCGTACCACACGTACATGACCGCCACGGTCACCGACGGCCGCCTCGCGGACGTCGCACTGCACCGACTGCCCCCGCGCTGAGGCGACGCGCCGGCTACCCCCGTACCAGGACCAGGACACCCACGTACCCGAGCACCGCGCACGCCCCCACCAGACAGCCGGCCAGCAGCCGTCGCCGCAGTGTGCGGTAGCGCGCCTCGTAGTCCGCGCGCAGTTGCCCGGCGCGTTCGGCGGTGCGCTGCCAGGAGCGCCGGGCCAGGACGAGGTACTCGGCCTCGAAGCGTTCCTCCACCTCCCGGCGCCGGTCGTCGCCCAGCCAGTCGAACGGCGCGGTGAAGCGCGCGGCGGCCGTACGCCCCTCCTCGCGGGTCGCGGCGAGGAGCAGATGACCCTCGATCTCGTCGATCAGCCCCCGGACGGCAGCGGGACGGTGCTCCCGGCCGGTCACCGGAGGGTCAGCTCCCGCTCCGCGCCGGCCGCGGGGGAGTGGTGCAGGTCGAAGGCGGGGGATTCACTGCGGATGCGCGGCAGGGTGCGGAAGTTGTGGCGCGGCGGCGGGCAGGGGGTCGCCCACTCCAGCGAACGGCCGTAGCCCCACGGGTCGTCCACCTCGACCTTCTTGCCGTACTTGGCGGTCTTCCAGATGTTGTAGAAGAACGGCAGTGCCGTTCGTCCCCAGCCAGTGCTGGACCAGGAACGTGCCGTGGAAGCCGGTGAACAGCGTCCAGAAGGTGATCTTGCCGAGGCGTTCGTCCAGCATCTTGCCGGTGAACTTGGGCCACCAGAAGTGGAATCCGGCGAACATCGCGAACACGACGGTGCCGAACACCACGTAGTGGAAGTGCGCCACCACG